>CAZRUC010000200.1:0-4812 GCA_964603175.1 uncultured Anaerolineaceae bacterium | reverse complement strand
CGCGAGACAGGAGCCGGCGATGAGCGCAAAATGGTAGCCCCAGTCGGCGCCAAAGCCGGGTATCCCAGGCGAGGACCAAATTGACGAAGCGGTCGAGATATGAGCGCGAGCAGCGCGCGGAAGCGAACATCAGGGTCAAGCAGATAACAGCCGAGTGGGAACGCGCCGTTCCGCCGGACCGTGCAGCGGCCTTCGCGGCCGAGGTAGCGGCGGCCCGTGCTCGTGGGCCGCGCCCACGCCAGCCGGACATGGCCCCGGGAACCCTTCCGAACCCGCCGCGGCCGGGCTACGAACCCCGCCCGCCGAAGAAGGAAGAGACGCGCCGCTCCAAGTTCTAGGCGGCTCCAGCCCGTCAGAACCAGCGTGCCGCCAGCACCCCGAGCGAGACCGCGAGGATCGCAATCCACAAGATGGACAGCGCTCCTTCGGCCGCGCCGATGAGTCGGTGCGCGTCTATGGGCTCCTTCGACCCGTCCGCGTAGACGATCTCGCCGCTCACACTCACGGCGCGACGCCGTATCGAGCGTGCGCGAGTCGAGAGGCGTCTCTGCGCCAGGCTGAGCAGCGCGGCCGCGAGGGCTGCCAGGACGGTGGGAACCGGGTGGGCGCCGGTCGCGTACGCGGTCGTCGCGACGGGGAAAGCTCCCCAGCCGACCGCGAATCCGACGTCCGAGTGCACGTATGGCACTTCGAACCCGTACATCACCACGATCGCCGCGCCGCCGGCCACGAATAGAAGGAAGAGCGGCCCGAACATCGTCGCGCCCACCAGGCCGATCGCGACCGCGACCAGGAGCGCTGCCGTGCCCAGGGCAACGAGCACCGGGGACGGGATCTGCGTGCGCAACGGCCGGCCCTGAAGCTCGTCGTATGCGTGCGAAGCGACCCCGACGGCGAGCCCGAACGCAACCAGCGCACCAGCCACGATCTTCGGGTCGGGCGATGGCGCAATGGCGGCGCCCAGCAGCACGTACGAGAGATGCCAGATCGTGTACGGGGGATGGAGGAGCGTCCAGTAATCGCGCCAGCCGCCGGCCCGCGCGGCGTAGAACGCCGGCGGCAGGGTCGCCGCGGCGAGTGACGCCGGAGTAGGGGAGTGCGGGGGCTCGAGCCTCGCGTCCGACGGCGGCGCCCCAACCTTCGTCGCGCTGATGACGACGCCGCCACCGAGACTCATCCGACGGGTGCGGACGTCGCCGAGCCCCGCCTCGTGCCAGTACTGTTCCACGGCCGAAAGCGGATGGCGGGCATAGAAGCGTTCGATGCTCGGACCGAGGAACGCGCCCACCGCGGCCCATTTCGCCGAGAAGATGCGACCCCCGACCCGAAGCCCGACTCGCGTGTACAGCCACCACAGCGGGCGCCAGAGGCCGCGCGGCAGGCCGAACTCGACCATCGCCACCCGACCGCCCGGCTTCACGACACGAGCCAGCTCCCGCATCGTGGCGGCCGGATCCTCGACGTAGCGCAGGAGATACGTGAAGCTCAGGTGGTCGAACGTCGCGTCCGGAAACGGCAGCTCTTCCGCGCGCCCTTCGACGATGGTCTCGTAGATACCATCGCGAGTGCGGGCCAGCCGCAGCATGTCCTCGCTCTGATCGACCCCGACGATCGCGCAGCCGTATCGATCGTGCAGCGCCTGGGCGACCATTCCGGTCCCCGTCGCGACAT
Source organism: uncultured Anaerolineaceae bacterium (assembly GCA_964603175.1). GTDB lineage: Bacteria > Chloroflexota > Limnocylindria > Limnocylindrales > CSP1-4 > Fen-1039. Next base: position 3,141 of record CAZRUC010000200.1, on the reverse strand, counting down.
CGAGAACGCGGTCGGTGGGACGCGCGTCGATCGCGTCGACGAGCGCCCGCCTCCATCGCGGATCCTGCCCAAGCGACAGGATCGTCGCGACGCGGTCGTACGCCGCCGCGATCCCGGCGAAGATTCGCTTCGGATCATCCGCGCTCATGGCGGAACTCTGGCACATCTCTCGCGCTAGAGTAGGGGACCACCGTCAATCCCGATCACCCTGCGCGAGAGTGGAAATGTCCCGTTGACTCGTCCCGTAACGCTCGGCGTCCTGGCCGACTGGCTGGAAGGCAGCTATCAGAGCGCGGTCGTCGGTGGAGCGGTGGAAGGCGCGCGCGAATCCGGCGTCAATCTCGTCCTGCTCGCCGACAGCATCTCGCGAGCCACTTTCCCCCTCGGACAGCGACGCCATGTGGTCTACGACCTGGGCTGTTCTGAGAACATCGACGGTCTGCTGATCATGGCCGGAACGATCGGCAACAGTCTGGGCCTCGAGGCTCTCACCAGTTACTGCGAGCAGTACCGGCCGCGGCCCCTGTGCACCATCGGCGCGCCGCTCAAGGGGATGACGGGCATCGTCGTTGCCGGCGAAGAAGCTCTCCGGGAAGGGATCCGGCACCTGGTGGAGGCCCACGGGTATCAGAGGATCGCGTTCCTCGGTGGGCCGACGGAGAATCTCGAAGCGCGCGAGCGCCTCCGGATATTCAGCGAAGCAATGGCCGAGTACGGGCTCATGCCACCCGATTCGCTCGTCGTGTACGGAGCCTTCCGGTACCAAAGTGGCGCCGACGCCGTCCGTGTCCTGCTCGACGAACGGCGTGAGGCCTTCGACGCGATCGTCGCGGCGAGCGACTCGCTGGCCCTCGGGGCAATAGACGCACTGCGCGTTCGCAAGATTCGGGTGCCGCAGGACGTGGCCGTCGTCGGTTTCGACGACATCAGCGAGGCCCGCTTCAGCTCGCCGCCTCTGACCACGATTCGCCAGCCGTTGCGGCAGCAGGGCAGGCTGGCCGTCGACATCCTCCTCCGACGCCTCCGAGGCGAGCGCGTCGACGATGCTTTCGTGCTCCCGTGCGAACTCGTAGTCCGGCGCAGCTGTGGCTGCCAGGACGTCGAGAACGTCGACGAGGACGAGGTCGTACATCGATTGATCGTGGAGCGCCGAAGGCGCTCGCGTTCGGAGGCGACTGAGATACTCAGCGCGGCCTACGATCTGGAGTCGCTCGCTGCGAAGCTGCGCGAGAGCTTGCCGCAGATAGGCGTTCCGAGCGCCTGCATCGTGCTCAGCGAAGGCGTCTCCCCGGCCGGTGCGCGAGTGGTCTTCGCCCAGGATCCGGCCCGAGACCCCGCAGAGCTGGAGCAACTCCGCCATGCCAGGGTCCAGCCGAAATCCCTCCCGGACGGGCTGCTGCCGACGGACCGGACCTGCGCGATGGTGGTGGAGCCGCTCTTCTTCAACGACGATCCACTGGGCTATGCGGTTCTCGAGATGAGGCCCGAGGACGCTTTCATCTTCGATGCCTACGGCGCGTTGCGGCTCCGCATAAGCGGCGCCCTCAAGGTCGCCCTGCTGGTCGAGGAGCTCCAGATGCGCGTCGGCGAGCTTCGGCAGGCCCAGAAGATGGAGACGCTCGGCCAGCTGTCCGGAGCCATCGCCCACGACTTCAACAACATGCTGCAAGCCATCCGCGGCTACGCCGAGCTGGCAACGATCGCGGAACCCGGCAGCGGCGAAGTGGCCGCCGACCTCCAGGAGATCGTTCGAGCCGCCGACCGGGCTTCTCAGCTGACGCGGCAGCTGCTCACTTTCAGCCAGCCCACCCGGGCAAACGCGCGGGTCGTGGACGTGAACGAGTGCGTCGAGGAGGCGATCCCGATGATCAGACGCCTGCTCGGCCCCAGCATCGAGTTGGCCGCCGTTCTGGGACCCGACGCCGGCAGCGTGGTGATCGACCCGGCCCAGCTGGAGCAGGCAATCGTCAACCTGTGCGTGAACGGCCGCGATGCCATGCCGGAAGGCGGAACCCTCACCATCAAGACGGGGCGGCGCCTTCCTGCTGCGGTGACGTCGGCGCGAATGACCACGCTCCGCACCGACCCCGCGGTCGCGCAGCCGAGCTCTCCGGCCATGACCTTCGTGGAGGTGAGCGACACGGGCGTCGGCATCCGCCCCGAGATCAAGGACCGAATCTTCGAGCCGTTCTTCACCACGAAGAATGCCGGCCAGGGCACTGGGCTGGGGCTCTCCATCGTCTACGGGATCCTCCGCAACGCATCGGGCGACATCGTCGTCGAGTCCGAGCCCGGCCGGGGCGCACGGTTCGCGCTCATGTTTCCGACGTCCGACGCCGCTGAGGAGGCGTGGGTGCCGCGGCACGATCAACCCGTTCGCGGCACGGAGACGATTCTCCTCGTGGAGGACGAGCTGCCAATCCGCAAGCTCGCTCAGCGAGTCCTGGAGGACGCCGGCTATCTGGTCCTGAGCGCCGCCGACGGCGTCGAGGCGCGCGAGCTGTGGGCCGCCACCGAGGGCAGGGTGGATCTACTCCTCTCCGACGTGACGATGCCGGGGCTTTCCGGGATTGCCTTCGCCGCGGAGCTGGCGGCGGGCGGCAGGCCTCCCCGCACGCTCTTCATCTCGGGTCATCTTCCGGGCGAACGCGGAGGCCTGACTCTCCCGAAAGGTGCCGTTCTCCTGCCGAAGCCGTTCAGCGTGTCCGCCCTGCTCGAAGCGGTCCGCGCGGCGCTGGATGCCCCGGCGGCGGCCCCGGCGCCGAACGGGCAATAGCTCAGGTCGTCAGTCCGCCGCGCCGGCGAGCCGCTCGATCGCTTCGCCTTCCACGCGACAGGTCAGCCACGAGCGCATGATCCGGGCGCCGTGGGCCTCGTAGAACTCGATCGCCGGCGTATTCCAGTCGAGCACCTGCCAGACGAAGCGGGTCCAACCCTCGCGCACGGCGAGAGCTGCAAGCTCCTTGAGCAGCGCCTTGCCGATGCCGTTGCCCCGGAAGGCCGGCCGCACGAACAGGTCCTCGAGGTAGATGCCGGGCTTGCCTTCCCAGGTGCTGAAGTTGAGGAACCAGAGCGCGAAGCCAGCGGGCTCGCCGTTCCATTCGGCCATCGTCACCTTCACGAGCGGCTGCTCGGAAAAGG
>CAZRUC010000199.1:0-4813 GCA_964603175.1 uncultured Anaerolineaceae bacterium | reverse complement strand
TCGTTCCGGATCGGCGCTCGAGGATCGCGTACGCAGCTTCATTCGCGAACTCGACGACCAGGTCGTCGCGGAGCCGGACGATCCCTGCGGTCAGCAGCTCGGTCAGGTAGCCCGTGTCGTGGTTGACCTGTTCCGCGTTCCACCGGGCGGCGGCGGCGTCGTCCAAGGCTTCGCGGACACGGCGTTCGACGTCGTCGGCGTCAGTGGCGCCCGTGGCGTCGGCCAGGCGATCGATGGCGCGGCCGCGCGAGATGGCGATTCCCGACACGTACCCGATCAGAACCACGAGCCCCGTGATGAACAGGACGACGACAGGATCCATAAGTCGAGCATGGCACACTGCATCGAGTTCGACAGCCCAAGTAGGACCGACTGGCGGTCAGACCCGCCGACCGCTACGCTAGGGATGTCCAACGCGAGAGGCATTGGCCCTTGCGACCCGCCGGAGGTAGATGTGCCGTCGTTTCGACTGATACCGCGTGACGAACGCTTCTTCGACCTATTCGTCGAAGACGCAGCCAACGTCCTCGACGGCGCCCGTCAGCTCGAGACCATGCTGCGCACCTTCGACGCTCCGGACAAGGCGGCCAAGAAGATCCGCGATATCGAACATCGCGGCGACGACATCAGCCACAACATCGGGCATCGTCTCGAGGCCACTTTCGTCACGCCTTTCGACCGCGAGGAGATCCACGCCTTGGTCAGCGGCTTGGACGACATCCTCGATCTCGTCGAAGAGGTCGCCGACACTTTCGTCCTGTACAACATCACCTCGCCGACCAAGACCTCGGTCAAGCAAGCCTCTCTGATCGTCCTCTGCTGCGACCAGATCCACCAGGCACTGAGCAACTTGCGAGGCTTCAAGGATCTCGATCGCTTCGTCGTCGAAATCCACAGGTTGGAGAACGAAGGCGACCGGCTCGAGCGATCGGCCATTGCGGGCCTCTTCGACGACGGCACGAAGACGATCGACGTCCTCAAGTGGAAAGACATCTACGCGCTCCTCGAGGACACGATCGATAAGTGCGAGGACGTCGCCCAGATGATCGAGCGCATCGTCGTCAAACACGCCTGATCGCCTCGCGGGCAGTCCAGCTCTTCGTTGGCGCCGGCGCTCCTCGCTCACGGGCATTTGAGCCCGCTCGCTGCGGTGCTCGGCTTCGCCTCGCTCTGAACTGCCGGCTCGGCGATGACTGGCTGACGGGCGGTCCAGCGCTTCGTTGGCGCTTGCGCTCCTCGCTCACGGGCATCTGAGCCCGCTCGCTGCGGTGCTCGGCTTCGCCTCGCTCTGAACTGCCGGCTCGGCGATGACTGGCTGACGGGCGGTCCAGCGCTTCGTTGGCGCTTGCGCTCCTCGCTCACGGGCATCTGAGCCCGCTCGCTGCGGTGCTCGCGCCCGCCTCGGCCTAAACGGCCGGCTCGGCGGCTGGCATGTTCGCGGGCGGCGGAATACGTCGTTGCACACTGCGCTCTGATGCGCTGCGTTCGGAAAACGTTCACGCAGCCGGAACACCGCGTTAACACCACGACGCGACATTCCGGCTATGACGCAGGTGAGCAACGAGGTCCATGTTGCCGCCGACGGGATGTCCGCGGGCGTTTCGGCTCGGGCCGGCGTTCCCGCTGCGGCGGAAATGCCAGCCGGTTGGCTTGCCCTGGCCGATCCCAACGGCCCGATCGACCTGGCTCGATTCTTCCCCGACGTTAATCTCCGCGTCGAGTCGGGTTCGAGCTCATTCTCGGACGCGCTCTCGGCCGCTGAGCCGAGTCTGGTAGTACTCATCGCGCCGCCGGCGGGACCGGGCGATCTGCAGCGGGTGGCCGGCTGGCGAGCCATTCACCACCGTTCGCGTGCAGTCCTGTTGAGTCCTCACCAGGCCGTTGCGGCACGACTCCACGCGCTGGAGCTCGGCTTCGACGACGCCGTGGATCTCTCGTCGGATCCGATGGAATTGGTCGGGCGGCTCTCCATTGCAGGCCGACGGAACGCAGGACCGGCCTATGGGACAGAGAGTCGGATTCTCGTGGGAGCGGGCGTAGAGCTTGATCGGCGCGCCCACGCAATTCGCCGTGGCGGCAAGTTGCTGCCGTTGCGTCCCAAGGAGATGGCGCTGCTCGAGTTCCTGGCAGTCAACCCCGGTCGAGCCTTCTCGAGGGCCGAGCTGCTGGAGAGCCTGTGGCACGACATGGCGACCCATCCGCGTGTCGTCGACGTATACGTCTTCTGGCTGCGTTCGAAGATCGAGCGCGATCCGGCCAATCCGGTCCACCTCTTGACGGTCCGTGGATCGGGCTATCTCTTCGACCCTCCCCGCCCGGCGACCTCCTCGGAAGGATGGCCCCCTACCCTGCCCGAACGTTAACAATCCGCCAACGCGCCGTTAAGCGCCGAACTCGACCATCCGGCCGGAACCTGGGAGAAGACGTGGATCGGAATTGCCCAACAGGAAGAGGAGAAACATGTTGCTAAACGGGACTCGTCGATTTGGCGCCCTGGCCGTGGCGGCCGCGATGATCGTGACCGCCTGCTCGTCGGGCGCATCGCCGTCGCCGACCACGCCGGCAGCCACCGGCACCACCGCGGCCACTCCAACTGCTACCACCGCGGCCAGCACCAGTGCGTCGGCAAGCGCCGCGCCGTCGGTCGCGTGCGCCACCGGTAGCATCACCGCGGCCGGCTCGACCGCTCTGCAGCCGCTCGTCGACGCCGCCGCCAAGCAGTACGTCAAGGGTTGCACGGGCGCCACGATCGTCGTCAACGGCGGGGGCTCCGGAACCGGGCTCAGCCAGGTTGCCGGCGGCTCCGTCCAGATCGGCAACTCCGACGTCACGGCCGAATCCAAGCTCGCAACGCCCGATGCGGCCAAGCTCGTCGACCACATCGTCGCCCGCCAGGGCTGGATCGTCGTCACGAACAAAGACGTGACCGGCGTCACCAACCTCACGACGGCGCAGCAGGTCGCCATCTGGACCGGCAAGACAACCAACTGGAAGGACGTCGGCGGCCCCGACATGGCGATCGTTCTGATCTTCCGACCGCAGTCGTCAGGCACTCGCGCAACCTTCAAGAAGTTGGTTCTTGGCGGCGTCACTGAGGCGACCGGCGGCCAGACCTTGACTGAGGACTCGAACGGCGCCGTGACCACCGCCGTGACCAAGACCGACGGCGCTGTGAGCGTCATCGGCTTCGCTTACTACAACGATCCGGCCAACAAGCCGCTGCTCAACGGCCTCCAGCTCGACGGCGTCGATGCGACGGTGAGCAACATGTCGAGCGGAACCTACAAGCTCGCCGCCGACGGCCACATGTACACGAACGGCCAGCCCTCCGGACTGACCGCCGCGTTCCTCGACTACATGATGAGCGCCGACGTTCAGGGCACCCTCATCCCGAGCCTGTCCTACGCCCCAGTAGTCAAGTAGCCCCAACTCTCGCTCCGGACCCCGCAGCTGGCAAGCGGGGTCCGGAGCATTTCCATTCCTCGTGGATAGCAGCTTCGAGGCAGCGCCGATGGCTCAAGTGACAACCGCCCCCCGACTGGCAAGCTTGCGCGCAACCCCAGGGTTGCTGGAGCGCATCGACCTGCCGCGGCGCGTCGTCTTCGCGGCCGCGGCCTCCATGATCCTGATCGTCGCCCTGCTGCTCATCTTCATCGCCTGGCAGGGCCTCCAGTTGTTCATCAAGGATGGCGTCCCGGTCGGTCAGATACTCTCGCCGACCTGGCAGCCGGACCGTGCGAACGGTGATACGAACTTCGGCTTGCTGCCGTTCATGGCGGCAACCGTCTTCGTCACGGCTGTGGCGCTGTTGATTTCGACTCCCCTGTCCGTTGGCCTCGCCATCTTTCTATCGGAAGTCGCGCCCAATTGGGCCCGAGCGATCGTCCAGCCCGCCCTCGAGATCTTCGTCGGCATTCCCAGCGTGGTCTGGGGCTGGCTCGGCATCACGATCCTCGTGCCGTTCCTCTCTCACACGTTCCATGGCAAGGCCGCGATCGCGTTACCGATCGTAGGCCAGGTCTTCAGCATGCCCGGCTTCCTTACGGGCTTCTCCTGGCTTGCCGGATCCCTGGTCCTGTCGATCATGATCCTGCCCACGATCACGAGCGTCTCCTATGACGCTTTCCGGGCGGTCCCTCAGGAGATCCGCACCGGCTCCCTCGCCCTGGGAACTACGCGCTGGCAGACCATCCGACACATCCTCATTCCATCCGCGCTGGCCGGAGTCCTGACCGGCGTCGTACTCGGCATGACCCGCGCCGCGGGCGAGGCGCTGGCCGTTCAGATGGTCATCGGCAACTCGCCGACGATGCCCGCCGCCATAACGCAGCCGGTCACGACGCTGACGTCCCAGATCACGCTCGATATGGGCAACACGGTGTTCGGGGAGCCATGGCAGGACGCCCTTTGGACGATGAGCCTGGTCCTCCTGATCATCTCGGTCACCTCGGTCGTGCTCGTCCGCGTAATCAATAAGCGGAGGATGGGAGCGTGACCGCAAAACCAAGCCTTCGGAGCAAGTCGTCTCGAGGCAGCATCCTCGCCGATCGCGCCGCGACTATCGTGCTGTGGGGAACGGGCGCTCTCGTACTGCTGATTCTGGGGGCGATCATCGTCCACTTCGCCATCGCCGCCTGGGGAGTGGTTTCGCCCAGCTTCATCCTCAGCGACCCAAGCGACGTAGTGCTGGGTGGCATCCTGCCGGTCCTCTGGAACTCGATCTACATCCTGGCCCTAACGATGGTGATCGCCGTCCCCGTGGGCCTGCTCGGCGGGATCTACATGTCGGAATACGCCGGCGAGAACCGCGTGA
>CAZRUC010000198.1:0-4877 GCA_964603175.1 uncultured Anaerolineaceae bacterium | reverse complement strand
GGCCAGCCCGGCAGTGGAAGCGCCTATGGCGAAGGCGAGCAGCTTGGTGGTAACCGTGTTGATGCCCATGCTCGCGGCCGCGAGCTCGTCCTCGCGAATTGCCATCCAGGCCCGGCCGAGCCGGGAATCCTGTAACCGGTACAACAAGATCATTGCCCCCGTAACGAGGGCTACCACCGTGATGTAGTACGGCACGGGGTCCAGGCCGAGGAACGTGCCGTAGACGGGCAGGGCCGGGCGGTACATGCCGCCGATGCCGTTGATGCCGTTGGTATAGGTGTTGGCATTGCGGAAGACCACCGGCACGATCTCCCCGAATCCAAGGGTCACGATCGCCAGGTAGTCGCCCCTCAAGCGCAGCGTCGGCGCTCCCAGGAGCAGCCCGAAGACTGCCGCGACGAGGGCGCCTACCAGAAGCAGGGGCCAGAACGGGAGATGCACCCCTGAGAATGGAGACGCGCCGTACGCGTACGAGTAGGCACCGATCGCGAAGAAGGCCGCATAGCCCAGGTCCAGCAGCCCCGCCAGCCCAACGACGACGTTCAGACCCAGGGCGAGCAGAACGAAGATGCCGGCGCTCGCGAACCCCTGTACCCAGTCGGGTTGCGTCGCGAAGCCCGAGAAGGGCGGCAGCAAGATGATGAACGGCAACAGAGTGGCGGTGAGGGCCATGCCGAATACCACGGACAGCGATTGGTGAGCGTGCAGGTAGTTACCTGTCGGTCCGCTGACGGGCTTCAGGCGGGCGCGGAGTGGGGACCCGCGCCCGAGGAATAAGAGGGAGTGACCGAGCTGCCGCAGTGCGCTCATGCCCGCTCCACGACTCGTTGACCGAGTAGACCTGTGGGCCGGAAGACGAGAACCAGAATCAGGATCGTGAAGACGATCGCCTCGCTCCAGCTGGTATAGCCGGCCTGTGAAGCGAAGACTTCGATGAAGCCGATCGTGAATCCGCCAAGCGCCGCGCCCGTCGTGTTGCCGATACCCCCGAGAACGGCGGCCGTGAATGCTTTCAGGCCGGCCTGGAACCCGATCTGGAAGAACGTGTAGCCGTAGTAGAGCCCCTGGACTACCCCGGCGGCACCGGCTAGGGCCGACCCGATGAAGAAGGTGACGGCGATCGTCGTATTGATGTCCACACCCATGAGTTGCGCAGCCTCGCGGTCCAACGCCGTGGAGCGCATGGCCCGGCCCATCCGCGTCTTCGACACGAAGAGCTGCAGCCCGATCATGAGACCGATGGCCAGCGAGATGACGAAGATGCTGACCCAGTGGACGAAGGCCGTGCCCACGTAGAAGCCGGCCTGGACATCGATGAGTTGAGGGGAGTTCAGCTGCGCCGGGCCCCGCCAGATCTGGACGAGGTTCTGGAGGATGAAGCTCACGCCGATGGCTGTGATCAACGGCGCCAGCCGAGGGGCGTTGCGCAGACGTCTATAGGCGAATCGCTCGATGAGGACGCCCACGACGCCCATGACTCCCATCGAAAACACGAACGCGAACACGAGGATCGCGACGAGCTGGAGTGGGTTGTCGATGGGCCCACGGAAGCCGAGGAAGTCCGCCAGAAGCCAGAGGCTCACGAACGAGCCGACCATGAAGACGTCGCCATGGGCGAAATTGATGAGCTCGATGATCCCGTAGACCATCGTGTAGCCGAGGGCGATGAGCGCGTAAATGGCGCCAAGTGTCATGGCGTTGACGAATTGCTGGGTCAGGGTCCCGACGTCCACGGACATTCCTTGCTAGATCGCGCGGTATAGAAGCGCCACAGTCGGGAGCGGCTAGCTCCCGACTGTGGCAGTTGCGCTAGATCAGGCCGCGGTTGGGTCGTTCTGTCGAACGAACTTCCAATCCTTCGTGGTTGGATCAAACTGGAAGTAGCTGATGATGTGCTGGTTGATGTCGCCGTTCGCGTCGAACCCGATGTCGCCGAGGACGGTCTTGAACGAGTGGGTCGAATCTGTAACGTAGGCGCGGATCTTCTCGCGATCCGAGCCAACGGCCTGGAGCGCCTGGAGGTAGACCTGCGTGCAGGCGTAGGCCGCGGCGCTGTAAGCGCCCAGCTCAGCGTTGAACGCGGTTTTGTAGGCAGCGGCCAGCGTGGCGCGGTCGGGGATGTCGTGGGCACCGGCGACGGTCATCCACGTGCCGACGTCACCCTGATCGCCGGCGATGTTCAGGAACGAGCTGGCGACAGAAGCCGCGCCGTCGCTGATGCCATCGCCGCCGATGAAGGGCAGGGCGCCCATGCCATTGGCGACCATCTGCTTGCGCAGAACGCCGCCGCCGGTGGAAGTGACGCCGCCGTAGAAGACGACGTCGGGGTTGAGGGCCTTTGCGGCCGTGAGCAGGCTCGTGTAGTCGCTGACGTTGGTGCCGGCGCCGTCGTGCTTGACGACAGTGCCGCCCAGCTTCTTGAACTGAGCTTCCACGACGTCGGCTAGGTACTTACCGTACGTGGTCTGGTCGTCGACGATGTACATGGCCTTCTTGCTGAGGTCCTTGTACGCGATCGTGGCATCGGCGAGGCCCTGGTAGTCGTCATTCGCGACCACTCGCACGTATGCGATCTTGTCCGGGTGAGCCTGGCGAAGCTGCTTCGCGGTGTCGCCCAGGGTCAGAGTCGAGTTGGTGTTGGCCGGGCTGCACTGGATGAGGCCGGCTTCGTTGCTGATCGGGATTTCCGCCTTGGCCACGGCCGAGTTGAACGGGCCGACGACGGCGAAGACGGCCTTGTCGCTGACCAGGGTCCCGATGTTCTTCGCGCCCTGATCCGGGTTGTTGACGCCGTTGACCGCGTCGTCCTGCGTGTTCAGGGTCACGGTGTAGCCCGGAACCTGGATCTGCTGGATTGCGAGCTTGATGCCGTTGAGAGTCGGTCCGCCGTTGGGGGCTTCACCGCCCGAGAGGGGCAGCTCGACGCCGATCTTGACTGCGGTGTTGCCGGCCGCCGCGGACCCGCTCGGGCTGCTCGTAGACGTGCTACAAGCCGACGCCACGAGCGCAACCACGGCGACGATCGCTAGTGCTTTGGGCTTCATATGGCCCATCCTCCACTCACTCCCGAAATGACAAGGACCGACCCGGTTTGCCCCTGAGCCAGGCTTTCCTCCGCTGGCAGTGAGGCGCCATGCGCCGGCAGACTCGGATGTGGAAACTCCGGCCCCGAGCCTTGCGACGTAGGTTACTCAACCTCCGGCCCCGCGCAAAGGGGCTTCTGCAAATCAGGATTGTCTACAACCTTCAAGAAGGTTGCCATTTGGTTGCGAGAACGTCGGCAGACCCAATCGGGACCTTTGGTGCTCAGCCAGCCGGGTTCGGTGGCGCGATGTTACATGACTGGGGTCAGGCCAGCGCGACTGTGCTATTCGAACCGTCAGGCGCGCCGACCCCTGCTGGACAGGCCTACGAGACCTCCGCGCCGAGCGGAACGTCGGACGCGGGAGTGAGGGCGGTCGTACCTCCGCCGGGGTTGGTCACGCCGAGAACCAGCACTTCCGACATTTCCGGGCCCATTTGCTTGGTCCCGAGATTGACTATCGCGACTACGAGACGCCCCACCAGATCGTCGGCGGCATAGTTTCGGTATGCCCCGCAGGAGACTTTGGTTCCGAGCTCGGCCCCGAAATCGATGGTCATGCGGTAGGTCGGCTTCCGAGTTCTTGCCTCCTCGGCCGACACCACACGCCCGATCCTGATGTCGAGATCGTCGAACGAGCCGGGTTGCGCTGCTGGCTTCACGTTGATACTCCTCCCGGCGGGCGGCCTCGACCGGCCGGCTAGCAGGTGAACGAGGCCACGACTACTTTGCCGCCGAGGTCGGTGCCGTTCACGGTGCCGCTCTTCTTGTCGGCTGCAAACGTGACCGTGTCGGATCCGCTTCCGTCCATAACGATGATTCCCTGGCCGCCGAGAAGTCCGGTCGCCATAGCTTTCTGACCCGGCTGCTGGATCACGCCGAAAAAGTTGGGCGCATCGGCAGGCAGGTTGGCGCCGCCGATGACGGTCGTCCCGATGCTCACACCGACACCCGCGGTGGGATCGTCGAAGCACACGCCCTGGGTCAGCTCGTACGTCGTCGAGTCAACCTTGACGGTGGCCTTGGCAGAGCCGCAGAACGTGGTGGTCTTGTACGTGAGGTACTTGCCCGAGCCGCAACCCGTGCCGTTGTTGTTGCCGGTGCTGCCCGTGTCGGCCGCGGTCTTGGTAGCCTGCGTGCCCGACCCCTGAGTGCCCGCCGGCGCCGAGCCGGACGGCGACGTGGTGCCACCGCTCGAACCGCATGCCGCGGCGAATACGACCACTATCAGAGACAGGCCGAGAATCCGTCGCATGGCTGCTGTTCCTTTGCACTGCATTTGGATGGAGGCCGGCTAACCCGACCTTTTGCAACGCCATCGGCAGTCACGCATATGCACCGACCTCGACCCACCTGGGCAACGCAGCTATGACGGTCGCGCGCCGACATGAGTTGGACTGGAAATCGCGGGCGGCAGCATGGCCCTGACATACCTGGTCCGACCAACTCCCGATCGGGCCAAGCGACGATTGGCGTCTCCGCGGAATATACAGGCCGGGCTAGGCGCCGACTCTCTGGGTGTGCATATAGGGCTGTAGCGCTTCGGGTATGAGCAGCGTCCCGTCGGGGAGCTGGTAGGTCTCGATGATCGCAGCCACGGTTCGAGCCAGGGCGAGGCCCGAGCCATTGAGCGTGTGGACCAACTCCGGCTTCGCGCCAGGTTCCGGCCGGTATCGGATCGCCATCCGGCGCGCCTGGTAGTCGCGGAAGTTCGAGCATGAGCTGACCTCGAGCCAGCGTTCGACGCCGGGCGCCCAGACTTCGAGGTCGAACTTCTTGGCCTGCACGAAGCCCA
>CAZRUC010000197.1:0-4902 GCA_964603175.1 uncultured Anaerolineaceae bacterium | reverse complement strand
CTCGCGCCGCCCCCCGCGCCCCGCGCGCCCCCGCGCCGCGCCACTCCCCGCGCCCCGCGCGCCCCCGCGCCGCGCCACTCCCCGCGCCCCGTAGCGTTAGGCCGCGTTCGCCTGGTGTTGGGCCGCGCGCTCGCGGAGAAGGGCCGTGAACGCGTCGCGCGTCAGCGGCCGCGAGAAGTAGTAGCCCTGGCCGATGTCGCAGTCCAGCGCTCGCAGCCGATCGGCCTGCTCGACCTGCTCCACGCCCTCCGCGACCGTCTCGAGGCGGAGAGTCTTGCCGATCCGGATCATCGCGTCGACGAGAGCGCCGGCCGTCGGCTCGGTGGCGACCCCGTCCACGAACGACTTGTCGATCTTGAGGATGTCGAACGGGAAGCGGCGGAGATACGCGAACGATGAATAGCCCGTCCCGAAGTCGTCGACGGCCAACCGCACGCCCAGGGACTTGAGCTGGAAGAGCCGGTTGAGCGTGGCCGCCGTGTCGATCATCAGGACACTCTCGGTGATCTCGAGCGTCAGTCGGCTCGGGAGCAGGCCGGTGTCGTCGAGCACGTCGGCGATGTCCTGGACGATGTTGGGGTGGCGCAGCTGGCGGGCCGAAAGATTGACGGCCAGGCAGATCGGCTCGTCGGCGGGAATCTCGCGCTGCCAGATGCGGATCTGGCGACAAGCTTCCTGGATCGTCCACAGCCCGAGCGGGACGATGAGGCCGCTCTCCTCGGCGAGCGGGATGAACTCCATCGGCGGCACGAGACCGCGTTTGGGGTGCTGCCAGCGGACCAGGGCCTCGACGCCGGTCAGTCGCCCGGTCTTGAGATCGATCGTGGGCTGATAGTGGAGAACGAATTGCGACTCGTCGATCGCTATTCGCAGCTGCGACTCGATCTCGATACGGCGGATCGCCTCGGCGTGCATGTCCGGGTCGAAGATGGCGTAGCCGCCTTCGTAGTTCCGAGCGATGCGAACTGCCAGGGCGCTGTTTCGAAGCAGGTCCTCGGACGTGCCGTCGCCCCCGATCGCAACCGCGATGCCGATGAACGGCTGCAGCTCGACGGATGCCCCCGGTAGCAGCAACGGCTGGCGCAGGACGGACATGATCCGTTCCATGGCCAGGGTCGCGTCGGCCGGGGAGCTGAGCCGGTCCAGCAGCAGCCCGAACTCGTGGCCGTCGAAACGGGCGACGGTGTCCTGGCCCCTGACGCACAAACGCAGGCGGTCGGCGACCATCTGCAGGGCCGAGTCCCCGGATGCATAACCCAGGCCGTCGTTGAGGCGCTCAAAGCCGTCCATGTCGCAATGAAGGACGGCGATCGTGGTTCCGTCGCGCTTGGAGCCGGCCAGCGCATGTTCGACGCGGTTCGTGAACAGAGCGCGGTTGGCCAGTCCGGTGAGCGTGTCGTGGAAGGCCTGATGCCGCAGTTCGGCCTCGAGCGTCTGTCGATCCGTGATGTCGCGGGTGTTGAGAACGATGCCCTCGACGGCGGGCTCCTCCAGCAGGTTCGACATCCGGGTCTCGGTGTTGCGCCAGGATCCGTCGGCGTGACGAACGCGGCACTCGCACACGACGGACGAACTGCCTCCCGCCACGATCTGGCGGAAGAGCGACGTGACGCGATCGGCGTCGTCCGGGTGGAAGAGCTCGCCGATATCGATGCCGATGCTCTGCTCGGGGTCGTAGCCGAAGACCGATCTGGTTGCCGGCGACTGGAAGCGGATGCGGCCGTCGGTCCCGATGATGCTGATGACGTCGCTCGAACTCTGGATCAGGGCCTGGAAACGATGCGTTCCCTGCCGCTCCATCGTGTCCTTCTGCAGGTCGAGGCGCGAGATCGCGAGCGAGAGTTGCGTCGTCAGGGCATGTATCGCGCCGGGCAACTCGGCTGATATTCCATCGGGGCACTCGACGATGAGGAAGCCGCGCGCGTTTCCCCACACGACGATGCTGGTGAACAACGGCTCCCCGAGGAGGAACTCGGGTCGCGGCGTCGTCTGTTCGGAAGGCAGGCCGGCCTCTGCGGCGGCCGCTGCCGGGCGCATTCGCCACTGGTCCGCCGGCGCCGTCCCCGCCAGACCGAGCCGCTTCGCGTCGAGGATCTGCTCTCGCCACTCGTCGGCATGCTCGCCGTCCGCGGCGAGGATCTTGAAGCGCGACGCGGTCGACATTCCGGGCGAAGTGGACCAACCGCTTCCTTCGGCCATCGCCAGGCTGACTCGAACGCCCGGCAGTGCAGCGCACAAGTCGCGCGCGCCTTGTATCGCTGCGGCCAGCATGTCGGGCATATACGCTGCCGACACGAGGCCCAGCCCGGTCGCGGCCAGGACTCTCTCGCGCCGTGCGGTCTCCTCATAGCGGGTGATCGAGCTGGCCATCCCACGCATCAGGATCGCGATGACAACCAGGCCGACCGAAAACACGAACGCAGTCGGCAAGGTCGGGGGATCGCTTACGCCCTGCCCGAGCTCGATCGAGGCCAGCAAGCCGGTGCGGATCAGGACGTGGGGTAGGGAGCCATATGCGGCGCTGAAGAATACGGCCGCGGAAAGGAGGGCCAGCGCGTCGCCGTTCCAGCGGACATTGACGGCCATGGTGATCAGGCAGATGCCGCCGATGGCGACGATATCGGAGCCCAACCCAAACGATCGGCGCCTGTACGCGAGTATCCAGGTCATCGCCAGGGCAGGGGTGGCGATCAAGCTGGCCAGCCCGAGGACCATGGGCCGCGTGTCCGACGCCAAGACCACGACCAGGGCCCCGACCGAGTTGAGCAGGGCGAACGCCAGCAGCAGCCACTCGAGGCGGCCGAGGAGATCGCGAGGCGTTGCGTTCGCACGCAAGCTCGCAATGCGCTCCGGCATCTTCGTTCGCACCAAGAATGCAAGTCCCTTCGCAAGGGCCGGGCGAGTATGAATAAAGATTCAATCTGACTATATGACGGTCCTTATCGGCGTCGGTTGAGAATGGGCTCCTCTGAGGGTCTACACCTACGTCGTATATGCGAGATTCGGGTAGGGCTCTCGTTCGAAGGCAGAAGCTGCTCGTAGCGGTGTAGCATCGCGGCGACCATGCTGACCCCCGGACGGCCCAACCCACAGCCCCCAGACGGAACAGCGGGACGCGGCGCGATGGACCGCGGTCCCGACGGTCCGGCTCCGCTCGGGCGCGGCGCAGCCGGCCGCGGTGGGGACTTCGATTTCAGCCTGCCGCTGCCCCTGGACTTCGGCCCGGATCAGCCCGATCAGCCCGACGACTATGACGATTACGACTACTACGAGGACGGGCCGACCTGGCGCGAGCGAATCCGGAGCTGGTTCGGGCGTATGTTCGTGCGGCTCGGCTGGCTTGGGCTTGCGGCGGTCCTGGGCTTCGGCTCGGCCGGGATGGTTGCCGCGACGAGCCACTCGCCGGCGCTCGGGGACCGACCGGAGTTGACATGGGGTGCCGACCAGGCGCTCACGGTCAAGCTCGACGGTGCCGTCCGCGATCTCGTCCTTCTTTCGCAAGATGTCACGCAGCTGGGCACAACGACACGCGACGTGCTCTCGAACCTCACTCAGGTGAACGATGTTGGTCTGAGCTCCGCTCAGGACGATGGCACGGCGTCACTGACCGCAATCGACAACCGCACCGCGCAGTTGCGGCAGCGCCTGGATTGCGGACCGTGGTCGGACGCCAAGGTGACCCAGCTGATCGAAACCTACAGCTCGGATGCGATCGCTCGGTACCGCAATGTCTGCCTCTCGCTCGATTCGGTAGGGCCCCTGGACGACAACTGGGCCTCGCTAGTGAGCGGCAGCACGGAAACGATGAAGGTCGCCCAGGACGTGGCCGACCACGACAACCTCGCCAAGGATGCGCTCCAGCTTGCGACCGCGGGCCGGTATCCCGATGCGCTTGCGAAACTTGCGGACGCCGACAAGCCGCTCTCCGAAGCCACGACGATCGCGAGCCACCTGTCCCTGGTCGCCGACCTCTCCACGCTGACTACGTTGCTTACTCGAACCAAGGGTTTCGACGATTCGCTGCGCGTCCTCTGGCAAAGCATTGCCGACTCGAAAGGTCGAGTAACCCCGCAGGTGACAGCCGCGCTCAAGGCGGTCAACGACGCCAAAGCGCTGCTCCCGACCGACAACTCGGCGCTGCAGGTCTCGCTGTTCGAGATGGCCAATCGGCTGACGGCCGACGGGATCGCCATCGAAACCGCCCGAGGCCAGCTCTCGACGGCGGTGAACGCGCTCACCGGCGGCACCGTCACGGGTTCGTAGGCCGAATCCAGAGCGTCGAAGCGCGAGTCGATAGACTTACATGGGCCGCCGGGGCTAATGGCCGGCCTCAACCAGCCGGAGGGCTTTGTGGTGCAGTTGCGCGTGGTGTCCGATCAGCCATGGGACGTTCCAGCCGATCTCCTGGCTGTTCCTTTTGTCGATGAGCCGTCGTTCGACGGGCTCCTCGCGCCGCTCGATCAGCGGACCGGCGGCGAGCTGCGAGCGCTGGCCGCCTTCGGCGAGCTCAAGTCGGAGCGATACTCCGCAGCGCTGCTTTCCGGCGGCGAGTGCCGCGCCCAAAGGCTGCTGACCATGTCCGCCGGCGCCTCCGAGTCGCTCACTCGCCAGGTGGTCGTCCGCATCGGTTCCGCCATCGTGCGTCGCGTCGCGGATCGCAAGGTTCGGACGCTTGCCGTCTGGCTGGGCGACCTCGGCGATCGACTCGAGGGCGGCGCGGAAGCTGCTGCGGAATTGCTGGCGCGCGGCGTCGTCGAGGGCGAGTTCGATCCCGCGGTTCTGTACCACACGGCCGAAGGCGGATCCGAGCCCACGAGTCTGCTGGAGCTGATCCTCGTGGCTCCGGGCGGGAACGGCCCAGCGCTCACGCGGGCGGGGGAGCGCGGCATCGTCATCGGCGAG
>CAZRUC010000196.1:0-4917 GCA_964603175.1 uncultured Anaerolineaceae bacterium | reverse complement strand
TCCGGACCAGGTTCGCGGTCTCCGTTGTGACGTGCAGGCAGGCAGCGATCCGGAGCCCGACCAGAGGCTGCTCCTTCTCGAATCGCTGGCGGATCAGTCGCAGGACCGGCATCTCTCGCTCGGCCCACTCGATCCGGCGTACGCCCTCGGAGGCGAGCGCCAGGTCCGCTACGTCATGGGCTGGAAGCTGGCGCGTCGAAACCGGCGCATCTCCCCTAACGGTGCTCGTCATCTCGATCAGGACTCCTTGCGGGACGCGAAGACGCGGCGGAACGTGCCCGTCCAGCCGCTCCAAACTGGTTCGCTGCGATGGATCAATCGTTCTTCGAAGGTTGTGTGGACCATGAAGCCAAGGCGCCGATAGGCGGCCAGGGCCGGTGGGTTGTCGGCCCGCACATTAAGCACCACCTGGTCGCAGAAGCGCAGCAACTCTGCAGTCACCGCGCCCGTTACCGCGGTTGCGTAGCCCCGGCCGCGGAAGTCGGAGTGTGTCATAACGTTGCCGACGACCGCAAGGCGCCCCGCCGGGCTGATCACGTGGGTACCGGCAGCGGACACGAGCCTGCCGCCCACACGGATACCGTAGTACAGGCCGTCGGCGATGGCGCTGGCGGGCAGCCATGACGCGAATCCCAGTTGATACAGCCGATTGAGTTCGCCGATCTCGACGGGCAGCAGCCGCTGGACGTCGGCAGGGAATGCGCGGAAGTGCGCGCGATCCGTCCACATCCTCAGCATCTCGGGGCCCGGATCCACGCGATACGAATCGGAGAACGCCGGCAGCTGTTCGGGTCGAGCGGCAAGGAACGCCGTCCGCGGCCTGATGACATCGCGCAGGATGGCCTTTATGCCGGCGTTCTGGCCCATGACAAAGACGGGCTGCGGAGAATACCCAGCGTATTGGAGCACGACGGCTATGGGCGCTGCCCCGGCGAGGGCGACGCCCCAACGCGTCCGCTGGAACTCGCGGTCGTCGAGGTCGCAGAGCGCATAGGCCGCAAACAGCCGGTCCGTCTCCAGGAATGCCCGGAGCAGCGTCCGATCGACGGTTTCGCTGGCGACGATCGAACTGCGCTCGCGGCGGGCGACGGCATCCGTCGTCACGAGTTGCTCTCGTTCGACGTTGCTGGGGCGATGCGGCCTCGGGAGCGATTCACTTTCGCCAATTCCGTGGGTCAATACCGGATGACGCTGGTCGTGTTGTAGTTCTGGAGCCGATCACGACCCTTCAGAGAGAGCAGCTCCACCAGAAACGCCAGGCCGACGATCTCACCACGCAGCCGCTCCACCAGTTCGATGGTGCCGCGCACGGTGCCTCCGGTCGCGAGCAGGTCGTCCACGATCAGGACGCGCTGACCCGGCCCAATGGCGTCCTTGTGGATCTCGAGCGTGTTCGAGCCGTATTCCAACGCGTACTCCACCGACACTGTTTCGGCGGGTAGCTTGCCGAGCTTCCGGACCGGGACCAGCCCGGCACCGAGCTGGATGGCGATCGGGCCGCTGAAGATGAAACCACGCGACTCCATTCCGACCACGAGGTCCACCCTGGCGTCGCGATAAGGCGCGACCATGAGATCGATCGCTTCGTGGTATGCGCCCGGATCCTTGAGCAGCGTCGTAATGTCGTAGAACAGGATGCCCGGCTTTGGGAAGTCGGGGATCTCCCGGATCCTGGCGCGCAGGTCCTCGGCTGACATCGGTATGGAGTCCTCCCGACAGGCGGCGGCTGGTTCGGCAGGCGAAGTCTACCGCAGCGCGAGTGGAGGCTCGATAGGTTCCAGGAACAGGGTCAGGGAGCGGGAGATGCCGATGGACCCGAAGCCGCCTGGCCGCCGAGGATGGCGACGACCTGTGCGTCGAGCGCAGGGCCCAGCGATCGAGAGAAAGTGGCGGTGAGATGGTGCGGATCCCGCCACGCGATCATGTTGTCGATCACCACCGGGCAGGCGCCCGTGCCGGGACAGATGTCGGCGGTCAGGTTGATCACCGGGGCCCCGGTCGCCTTCGAGGCCGTCGTTTCGCGCACCCCCATGGCCGAGCCGAACCCGACCGCGCGCGAATAGGCGCACTTCCGATAGTCAGTCGGGTAGGAAGAGAGGCATTTAGGTACGTCGAGGCTCGGCAGTGGCGGGTCCTGGATGATCGCGACGCGGCTGCTGCTGGGAATCTGCTTGATCATTCGCGCCAGGGCGTTGCCCTCAAACGTCGCCGAGGCCTGAGCGGAATCGACGGCGTAGATCCAGCGGCTGCCGGAGACGAGCACCAGGTCCGGCGGGGCGGCTCGCAGCCGAGCGACCACGTTCTGGTTCCAGGTGGCGCACTCGGTGTACTCACGATTGAGGTTCGGGTCTGTGATGCGCATGTCCACGAACTGGCACGAGATCTTGAGGAATTCGATCAGCTTCCAGCCGTGCGCCAGGGCCATGGCCTCGACCGCGGGGAACAGGGCGGACGCGTGAGAGTCCCCGACCAGTGCCACCGTGAACGTGCCGTGGGGATCCCCATAGACACATTTGCTCGAGGTCGAGGGCACGGTCGTCGCGTCCCAGCCCAGGCAGTTGTTGAGCCACGTCGGTTCCTTGTCGTCCGGAGCCTTTGCGAGCGTCGGCCTGGTGGCGCTGTTGAGGGCGAAGGCGCTCGTCCCCGAGCCATCGATCGGGGTCAGGGCCGGCGTCAGCCCAGGAGTCGGAGAGGGAGTGGCGTTCGGCCCGGGAGAGGGCGGCACCGGCGAGGCAGTCGGGATGGCCGTTCGTTGCGCGAGGGTGGCTGTGGGTGTCGGATCCGCCGCCACGACGCCGTCGCCGCTCCCTATGTTGGCCAGCGCGGTCTGTGCGCTCCAGTCGAAATTGGTCCCGATGAGGGCCACGGCCAGCATCACCGCAACGCCCACCGCAACCACGCGGCTCGGGCGCGGCAGGGGAATCTGGCCGCGCCTGAACGGCTCTTCGATGAGGCCCCAGCTGACCGTCGCTACAGGGATTGAGAAGCCGGCCAGGATCAGAGCCTGCTGCGGCGTGAGCGCCTGATCTAGCGGCCCGCCGAGATACAGCCCGCCGAGGATGAGGATCGGCCAGTGCCACAGGTAGAGCGAGTAGCTGATCTTGCCCAGGAACCGGATCGGCATCAAGCGCAGCAGCGCGCCCGGACCCGCTTTCTCCGCGCCGGCGGCGATGAGCACCACGCCCGCAAGCGTCGGAAGGAGCGCCGCGGTTCCGGGGTAGGGCACAGTCTTGGAATCGAGCGTCAGGGCGACCCAGGCAAGAGCGGCGAGGGCGACCCAACCGGCCACGGAGAGTGCCTGGCTCACGGCCGCGCGCAGCAATTGCGGGGTGCGGGCCAGCGAACCGACGCCCAGCGCCAGCAGACCGCCGGCGGCAAGCTGCCAGGCCCGTGTCGGGAGCATGTAGAACGCCGTCGCCGGCGAACTCTGAGTCACGATCACGCTCGCCGCGAAGGAGACGATCACGACTGCGGTCAGCGCGACGGCGGCTCCTAGGCGCGGCCTGCGCCAGGCTACGAGCGCCAGCAGCGCCGGCCAGATGAAGTAGAACTGCTCCTCGACCCCGAGTGACCAGAAATGCAAGAACGGAGAGAAGCTGTTGTTTGTCGGGTTGAAGTAGTCGGTCGTCATCGCGAAGCGGATGTTTGCGATCGAAACGGCCGAGGCCGCGCCGTCCTCCATGACCGCCGAGCGCGAGCTGAGCGCAACGAGCTGGTATGCGATCACGAGCGTCACGACCAGGACCACAGCAGCAGCCGGCAGGATCCGCCGCACGCGTCGGGCGTAGAAGCGAGAGAAGCTCACCTTGCCGGTCCGTTCGCGCTCGCGGATCAGCAAGCCCGTGATCAGGAAGCCGGAGATGACGAAAAAGAGATCGACGCCGATGAATCCGCCGGGGATTTGCAGGCTCGAGTTGGAGAGCGTCCCGGCGTGATAGAGCACCACGAGCAGGACGGCGATCCCTCGCAACCCTTCGATGTCGGGGCGGAAATTATCCTTTTCCCCGGCTCCGGGCGCTCGCGCTCTCTTACCCGCGAACTGCATCCCTGTCCTTCCTGACGACGATAGACCCGGGATGCGACGGAACGAACCGGCTCCCCGTGACTGAACCCGGGCCTCTGATTCCGGAGTCCACGGTCCCATACTGCCACACCCGGCAAGCCGACAACAGGCCACGCAAGGGTCTCGCGATAGGCCGGAAGGGCCAACCCACCGGGCCTACCCGCTCTTCGCAGTCGTCCCGTTCTGCGACTCGGCGGCACGTTCGAGCTGCTCGCGCTGCTCTTCGGCGGCAGGCAGGAGGCGGGCCACGATCGACTGGGCGAGGCTCCAGGCTCGAGCCGGATCGCGGGGTAGACGGATACGGGCCTGGCTCGAACCGAAGCGAATCACGTCCCGGCCCAGCGGGGCGAGGACCCGCATCGCGGCCGAGCGCGACAGCGTCCCGAAGCGCACCACGAGCTCGCCTTCTTCGCGCGAGATGGACGCCACTCCCGCAGTTTCGGCGGCCATGCGCAGGTCCACGACCGCGAGCAGGCGCAGGACCGGCGCCGGGGGCGGCCCGTAGCGATCCGCCAACTCCTGTCGGAACGCGGCCAGCTCGCCGGCTGATCGAACCCGACCGAGGCGGCGGTACAGCTCGAGCTTCTGGGCGGTTTCGGCGACATACGAGTCGGGCAGGTGGGCGTCGATCGGAAGGTCGATTGTCGCGCCGGGCCGTTCGACCACGACCGGTCGGCCTTCGAACTCGGCCTTCTGCTCTTCGACTGCCTCGGCCAGAAGGCGTGTGTACAGGTCGAACCCGACGGCGGCGACGTGACCGTGCTGCTCGGCACCCAGGATGTTGCCGGCACCGCGGATTTCCAGGTCGGAGAGCGCGATCTGGAAACCTGCACCGAGCTCCGAGGCGTTGAAGA
>CAZRUC010000195.1:0-4935 GCA_964603175.1 uncultured Anaerolineaceae bacterium | reverse complement strand
GCGAGGAGATGATCGCGCCGGTCGACACCGACCTGCCGATCGATCTGGCGGCCGCGATCGCCCGGTTGCCCGATCGCGAGCGCGCCGTGCTAACTCTGGTCCACGGCCTGGGGTACTCGCAGGCCGACGCGGCCGAAGCGCTCGGCATCCGAAGGGGCACCATCGCGGCCACGCTCTCTCACGCCCGGGCAAAACTCGCGACCTGGCTCATCGACTACGAACGGGGCAGATGAGGACGATGAAGCCCTTCTGGCAACGGCACATTTCCGAGCGCGATCTCGCGGCGCTGGCCGAGGGCGCGGTCGCCACACCTCGGCGGGAGTCGCATCTCGCTGCGTGTCCGCGCTGCGCCGAGCGGCTGGCAGCGCATCAACGCATCGGCCGAGCCCTGGCGACGGAATGGATCAACACGACGGTGGCGCTCCCCCACGCCACTCGCACGGCGCCGCGAGCGGCGCTTGCGTTCCCGGTCGTGGCCCTGGCTGCGGTGTTGGTCGCCGCCGCGTTGCTATTCCGCGGGATCGGCGGGCCCGCGACTCCCAGCCCGTCTCCGGAGTTCGGCCTCCGACTCGACCCCAGTAGCCCCGCGGCGAAAGCCTGTCACCCCACCACTCCCGCGGCCACGGCCACTGGAAATCCAAACCGAATCGTGCCGCTGCCCAGCAACTACTTTTCCAGCGACAGCGTGCACTGGTCGCCGGATGCGAAGCACTTCATCATCGCCAGCTTCGGGTGGGAGTTGTTCGACGCCGGCGGCCTGGGGCTGGCTGAACAGAAGGACCATCGATTCAGCGACTCGTACTCGGCAACCTGGCTCGACTCGAACACTTACGCCATCCTCGATAACGGGACCGGCGACCCGCCGGCGACGGTGAACATCTGCGGCCTGGACGGCTCCGCGGTCACGTTGCCCGGGAGCTACGTCCCGGCTGGATTCGGAGAGGGCATAGTCGGGAATGGCCATGGAGCATTGGCCATGCCCGCCTCAACTTCGACCTTCAGGGTCTGGGCCGCTGGCTCGCTGAGCCAACCCACGCCCGGCTATCCCATGAGGTGGTCAGCCGACGGGACCAAGTTGCTCGTCGCGACCATGTTCGGTCAGGATCCAGGCGCGGTGGGCGACTCGCCCATCTGGGACACAGTCGCTATCGACGCCTATCCCAGCCTGCAGCAGACCATCGCCTTCAGAGATATCCAGCTGAGGGCACAAGGAACCAAGTCGCTGGGCCTCGACTTCTTGTTGAGCTTCAACTCAGACGGTAGCTCCGTTGCCTTCTCGTGTGGCCGCCCGAAGAACACGACGGCGAATTGCCGCCCGGGCATGCTCGACGTGGCCACCGGACGGAGCACGTTCGTCCCCGACGGCCTCGGCTGGTCGAGCTTGTTGCCGGGCGGCCACCTTCTTGTGCTCTCGTCCTCCGGGCAGGTTCAAGAATGGGATGGCAGCAAACTCACACCGTCCGCCTTGCCCGCGCAGACGATCTCGGTCTCGCCAGCCGGGGTTGCAGCGGTCGAGAGCCAGACCGACACCCTCACGACAGTCAGCTTCGTCGCCAACGGCATGCCAATCCTGGTGCTGCCGCAGAACGCGACGGAGATCGACTGGTCGCCCGATGGATCCTATCTCGTGGTGTTCGGGCAACCGGAGAACACGGCCTTCGCGTTGTCCCTCGTAGACCTGCCAAGGCCTCCTCCGAGTGGCTCGGCCACTCCCGCGCCAAGCGGGTCAGCGGCGTGTCATCCGGCGACGCCGCCGGCTCCGCCGACGCCGGGTCCGAACGGCATCGTGCCGATCGCGCTGCCCAAGGACGGGTTGAACATGAACAGCTTCCACTGGTCGCCCGATGGCAAGCACCTCATTTATGCCGGCCAGGGCTGGGAGTTGCTCGACGAAAGCGGCGGGGTACTTGCTGAATCGTCCACCGCCTACCCCAACATGGGCGACACATACTCGGCAACCTGGCTCGACTCGAACAGGTATGCCCTCTACCACTACGACGCGGGCGACGCGGGCGGATCGCTCACGATCTGCGGCCTGGACGGTTCCGCGGTTGATCTGCCGGGGACCTACGAGGGCGGCATGATCGGGAATGGCCGGGGAGCGCTGGCCTTGCCGCTTTCATCAAGCTACGCAACGCCTAAATTCGCCGTCTGGGCCGACGGTTCGTTGAGCAAGACCATGCCCGGCTCCCCGCTGCGATGGTCGCCCGACGGCACCGAACTGTTGATCGCGACGTCAGGCGCCCAGGATCCCGGCTCGATGGCCGACGGCGCCTGGTGGCAGACGGTCGCAGTCGTCTCGTATCCATCCCTTGAACAGACCGTTACCTTTACGGGGATCCAGCTGGTCTCGAACTTCAACACAGGGCCGCTCCATACGTTCGTGAGCTTCAGCCCAGACGGTCGCTCCATCGCCTCTACCTGGACGCGACGGCAGGACGTGCAGAACAGCGGCGGCCCGGCGATCCTGGACGTCGCCACGGGTCAGACCACGTTCGTCCCCGACAATCTCGGGCCCATCTGCTGGCTGCCCGACAGCCACCTGCTCGTGCAGCCTCTTACGGGGAACTCCCCCGGGCCGCTCCAGGAGTGGGACGGCAGCAGCCTCTCGCCGTCGGACCTGCCGCCGACCACCTTGTCGGTGTCGCCCAACGGCGACGTTGCCGTCGACGTTTCGGCAAACGGCCAGAGCATCGTGCGGTTCGTCGTCGACGGCAGAACGGTCGTCGAAGTGAACGTGAACGTCGTAGGTCTCGGCGAGATCGACTGGTCGCCCGACGGATCCCATGTGGTCCTCATCGGGCAACCTGCGGACGCGGGATACGCCCTCTCCCTGATCAGCCTCCGCTGAGGCGTCGAGCCGTCAGGTGCCGACCGGCTCGCGCACCAGGATGACTGTGGTCCGGCCGGGCATATCGGCCTCGTAGACGAGGGTCTTGCGGATCGAGCTGTGCATTCCGTACAGCTCCTGCATCTTCACGTCTTCGATCGGATAGCTGTATTCCCGGGCTCGGCGGAAGGCACTGGCCAGGTCCGGCACGACCTTCTGGGATCCGGCCACGATGATCAGCTTGCCCGCACCGAAAGCGAGAGGACCTATCTGGCTGCCGGTGGCCGACACGTCGAGCATGAGCCCGTCCTCAGTCACGGCCTGCACGCTGTTGACCTGGAAGTCCGGCGCCGCGCCGAGCTTGCGGATCTCGCGCATCTGCGTGGCACGGTCCATCGACCGTGTCTTCGGCCGAATGGCGTCGTAGCGGCCGCTCTTCTCCAGCGCCTCGGTCACGCCGATCTGGTCGAGCGTGATCGAGGCTCCCTCGCCCACTTCAGCGCCCTCGGGGATCAGGCTCAAGACCATTTCTCGGGCTTCCGCGCCTGTATCGACGACGCGGGCATCGAACCCGTGGGCGCACAGCGCCTCGGCTGCCCGATCGACGGCGGCTGAGTCGGCCGGAGAGGCGAAGGCCTCGTTGACCGGCAATCTTTCTATCTTCCTGGCGATATCTACCATTTGGGGCACGTACCGGGCTGCCGTGGACCCTCGAGCCGGTCTCCCGGCTGGCGGTCCAGACTTGCCCAGTTCCTTTCACAAGCTATGATGTAGTCAGGCACTGTTACATGTGTAACGTTGCAACCGTAATAATAGCTGGGAACATAGTGAATGTCTACAGGATCGCCTGAACCCGGAACGGGGCCGGCAATGGTCGAGGAGCCGTCATCGAGCGGAGCCCTCGGCCTTCAGACTGCCGCCTTCGTCGACGAGTTCGAGCGTTGGGCTCACCGCAAGGCGATCGAGGCTGGAGCCAGCGTGCCCAGACTCCGGCTGCTTTACTCAATCCATTGCAACGGCCCGCGCAAGATGGCGGATCTGGCGGAAGAACTGACGGTCACGCCGCGCAACGTGACGGCCCTGGTCGACGGACTCGAGGCGGATGGGCTGGTGCGCCGCGTCCCCCACTCCACCGACCGCCGGGTCACGCTGGTGGAGCTGACCTGCAACTCCGAGCGCGTCGAGAGCCAATTCCGTACCTACCGGGCGTCGCTGGCGGACTTGTTTTCCGTGCTGAGCGACGAGGACTGCGTCGGTCTGACGCGTATCCTTGCGACGCTCCGCTCTCAGATGGGCGCTCAGTCGCGTGGCTGAGCCGGAAGCCACCGCATCCGGACGCCTGCCCGCGGTATACCTCGGCCATGGCGCCCCGACGCTCATCGACGATCCCCTCTGGCCCGTCGAGCTGGCCGTCTGGGCTGCCGAGATGCCGAAGCCCAAAGCGATCCTCGTGGTCAGCGCCCACTGGCAATCGGCCCCGCTGACGCTTGGCGCCGTCACGCCCGCCCCACTGGTCTATGACTTCTACGGCTTCCCGGAACGCTACTACCGCATCCGCTACGACTCGCCCGCGGCACCGGACCTGGCGGCCCGGGTCACCGCGATGATGCCGGCCCACGAGCCCGTCGCCCAGCGCGAACGTGGCCTGGACCACGGCGCCTACGTCCCGCTGCTGATGATGTATCCGGAGGCGGACATCCCAGTCCTCCAGATGTCCATGCCCGATCTGGAGCCTGAGCACCTCTTCGAGATCGGCCGACGTCTGGCGCCGCTCCGCGACGAGGGAATCTTGATCATGGGAAGTGGCTTCCTGACCCACGGCCTGCAATTCGTCCATGACTACTTCGACGGCCGGCCGGGTGCCCCGGAATGGTCGGTCGATTTCGATCTCTGGGCCGCCGAGGCGCTCGAGCGTGGTGACGTCGACTCGCTCTTCGACTTCCGCAACCGCGCCCCCGGAATGCCGTACGCCCACCCCACGGTCGAGCATTTCGCGCCGCTCTTCGTCGCTCTGGGTGCCGCGACCGATCCGTCGCAGGCGCCCAAGTTTACGATCGACGGCTACTGGCTCGGCCTCGCCAAGCGCTCGTTCGAGGTCCGTTGAA
>CAZRUC010000194.1:1712-4942 GCA_964603175.1 uncultured Anaerolineaceae bacterium | reverse complement strand
TGGGTCGCTCGGATGATGATGCTGGGCATCCATCTGACCGGCGAAGCGCCCTTCCACACGGTCTACCTGTCCGGCCTAATCCGCGACCCGTACGGCGCGAAGATGTCCAAGACCAAGGGCAACTCGGTCGATCCGCTCGAGACGATCGAGGTGGTGGGGGCGGACGCGCTGAGGTTCGCGCTGGTCAACGGCACCGCGCCCGGCAACGACGCCAGGCTGGGCACAGAGAAGCTGGACAACGCGCGCAACTTCACCAACAAGCTGTGGAACGCCGCCCGCTTCGTGCTGGGCGCGCGGCCCGTCTCGATCGCCGCAGGCGCGGCCCGTGAAATGCCCGACCGCGCCCACCTCGGTCCTGCCGACCGCTGGATCCTCTCGAGAGCCAATGCAACGGTGGCCACCGTGGACGAGGCCATGCGTTTGTACACGTTCGGCGACGCGAGCCAGACGCTATACGAAGCTATCTGGAACGAGTACTGCGACTGGGGCGTCGAGCTCGCCAAGATCCGGCTCTCGGACGAGAGTCTGGCCCCCGCGGATCGTGAAGCCACGTGGTGGACACTCGTCGAAGTCCTCGACACTTACCTGCGCCTGCTCCATCCGATCATGCCCTTCGTGACCGAAGCGATCTGGGAGAAGCTGCCGCACCGAGCCGCCGATCCGGCCCTTCTCATCGTCGCCGACTGGCCCACCAACTCCACGGCGACGGTGGACGCCGCCACTGAGCTGGAGGTCGCGGCTCTCATCGACCTGGTTCGCGCCGTTCGGAATGCCCGCTCGGAAGCACGCATCGAGCCGGCTGCGTGGCTGCCGGTGGACGCGTACGTGCCCGACTCGCTGGGGCCGACCTTCGATGCCCTTCGACCTGCTATAGAGCGCCTCGCTCGAGCTCGGCCGCTGACTCGCGAACTCGCGTCGGAAACGATCCGGAGCGGAGTCGCCGGCGGCCTGTCGGTGATCGTCGGTGACATCGAGGCCGTAGTCAGACCCGCAGCCCGCGACGACGCCCAGGACGGCCGCGACCGCGCTCGCCTCGAGCGGGAGTTGACGGACGCGCAGTCGATGCTCGCCGCGGCTCGCGGTCGGCTCGCCAACGAGTCGTTCACTTCGCGCGCTCCGGCCGCGGTGGTGGAAGGCGCGAGAGCGAGGGCGGCGGAGCTCGAGGATCTGGTCGCTCGATTGGCGGAACGCCTCGAGAGTTGACGTCCCGCGAAGGGCCGAGCAACGGGATCTGGGGCGCATTCCCGGTAGGGAGACAGACCCGACCGGGTCGCTGCTAGGATACGTGGAGGTTTATCCACCGCATCTCGAGGAATGCTCGTGCCGCTCTTCGGAAAGTCGCGCAAACCAGCCGACAAGCCGGCCGCGAAACCAGCATTTGAAGAGGTCAGCGCTCAAGAGTTCTCCCTGAAGCTCTCATATGCCGCCAAGAGCAGCGAGGGCGTTCGACTCAAGGCCGATCAGGGATCGATCGCACGGCTCACTCGGATGCTTGACGGCTACGTGCAGAGCGATTCGGAACTGGTCGAGCCCCTCCCCGCCGAGTTGAGCGGGGCAGCTCCGTTCATCGCTCGTCTGCCCGATTCCGCCGAATGGCTGACCTACCATCGAAAGAACCTGCCGGTCACTCGCCACGCACTCATGGTGCTCGAGTCGGTCGATGCCATCGATCCCGTATTCGAGACTGTGGTGCTGGGCCTGCTGGACGGCGAGGTCGACACCTCGGGCTACCCCGAATTCAACGCAGTTGTGGGCGGAGTCGTCTCCCACTGGGACGAGACGACCGGCGACATGATCGTGCGGGCAGTGGTGGGCTGGGGTGGAAAGGGAGTGCGCGGCGACACGGAGCGGACAGCGGCGCGTCTGCTTGCCGGGCTCTTCAACAACGTCCGCGCCGAGCCGAACGCACTGGGCGTCGTCAGCATCGAGAGGCCTGTCGCGGCGATCGGACAGGGCGGGACGGTCTGCGCTCACTGCGGCTTCAGCTCGGGCCACGAGCGCTCCTTCTACTGCCCCAAATGCGGAATGCGCATGTTGCGCGACTAGCCGACGACCTGGAGAGCGCGTGCCGATCTACGACTACGTCTGCACAACCTGTGGCCACGAGGTGGAGGTCATCCACTCCGTCAATGGCCACGGTCCAGCCGCCTGTCCCAAGTGCGGGGGACAGATGCGCAAGGCAATCGTAGCCGCGGCCGTCCACTTCAAAGGATCCGGTTGGGCCCGAAAAGATCGAGGTGCCGCCCGACCGTCCAGATCCAGTTCGAGCGAATCCAGTCCTCAGCCGGCCGATGCCCCGGCATCGCCAAAGGAGTCGAGCGGATCCGCGGTCGGAACCGCCGGCGAGACTTCCCCGAAGGACGCGGACTGAGCAATGTCGAAGCCACCTGCCGACTGGATTTCCCTATCGGAGGCGGCTGAACTGTTGGCCGCCTCGAACGTGAGGTTCACCCCCGCCACGATCGGCCATTGGGCGCGAATGGGACGGCTGCAGACCGTCAAAGTGGG
Source organism: uncultured Anaerolineaceae bacterium (assembly GCA_964603175.1). Classification (GTDB taxonomy): domain Bacteria; phylum Chloroflexota; class Limnocylindria; order Limnocylindrales; family CSP1-4; genus Fen-1039. The sequence goes on along the minus strand of CAZRUC010000194.1, from coordinate 2,434 downwards.
CCACCGCCGCTACGTTCGGAAGACGCAGGTGCGCTCGCTGCTGCGCCCCGTAGGTGCCTCTCATGCAGACGAGAGCCAGCCGGGCCTGTTCGAAGATCTGGAACCCTAACCGAAGCGACGCTGCCGCACCCGTGCGTCAGGCCTGCTCGGTCCCGCAGCGCCGACAGAAGCGGGCGTGAGTCGAAACAGGTAGCGCGCAGTGGTGGCAAGCGCGAACGCTGCCCCGGCTCATGACTTGCTGCGAGGAGATGGCCCAAATGGCCGGCCCTGCCGGTTGCGCCGGTTGCTGCGCGGCAACGATCGCGGCGGGAACGGCAGAAGGCTGAGGACCCGGCCACGGAGCGTCCGGGGCTTCGGGCGCGGGCCAACTGGCCCCGAGCGGTTGCCACGCAGGCAAATCGTTGCTACGGCGAAGGGCATCGGTCTCGGGCGCACGTGCCGCGGCCGCCCAACGATCCGTGCTGGCCGCCGGAATGTCGAACAGCGGCGCCTGGACGGGGGCACTTGCGATCGGCTCGCTGGATTGGGGTTCGAGCAGGGACGAAACTTCGGACGCGTCAGCGGGCAACTCCGGCTCGGCGATGAACTCCGGCTCGGCGATGAACTCCGGCTCGGCAATGAACTCCGGCTCGGCGATGAACTCCGGCTGGGCGATGAACTCCGGCTGGGCGATGAACTCCGGCTCGGCGATGAACTCCGGCAGCCACGCTTCGACGGAGGCC
>CAZRUC010000194.1:0-1612 GCA_964603175.1 uncultured Anaerolineaceae bacterium | reverse complement strand
GGCGATGAACTCCGGCTCGGCGATGAACTCCGGCAGCCACGCTTCGACGGAGGCCGGAACGTCGGCCATGACGGTCCAGTCGGCCGCGCCGTCCGCGGCAAGGGTGTCCGGCTGTACCGGCAAGTCGGCTTGCGCGTCGGCCTCGAATTCCGGCGTGGGGACGAGCGGCTCGGCCGTCGGGAGTGCCGTTTCGGGTCCCATTGGCTCGAGAGTGACCGGGCCGATGACGTGCCCACTCGATTGGATCATGCGCACCGACCAGGGAGTGGCATTCGGCCACGACTCGGGGACCGGCTGGACGTAACTTTCTGCGTCGATCCGTTCAGGTTCGATCCGTGATTCGGCGGCCGTCGAAAGTTGTGCGCTTTCCGTGGCGAACGCAGCGTCCTCAACGGGCGTCCACGCCTGTACCTCCACCTCCGCAAGACCGAGCGCCAGCACAGGCTCAACGGTCGCAGCCAGCTCTTCGGCGGGCAGGCTCCCGTCCACGGTGTCGGTGGGAGAGTGGGGGACCATCTGCTCGAGCTGGCCTTCGACGAGCGCCAGCTCCTCAGGTGTGAGATCCAGCCTTTCGGCGTCGAGGTCGTCCTGGATGGGCCACAGGCTTCGGTTGACCTGGCGCACCGACTCCGCATCTGCAGCAGCGGCGACCCTGCTTTCGTCGGACTCCGGCTGAGCCACCTCGGCGGTCCACATGTCCTGGACGGGCCACGCAGGCATGATCGCGGGAACGGGGGTCGAACTTGGCTGATCGAGCGCCCGCGGCACCGAGACGGCGAGGCCGGGCTCTGGCCTGGAGACCGGGGTCCGGGGGAGCAGCAGATCGGTCGGTTCTACCGGCTGGACGCCACCCTCGGGTGCGCAGGTGAGGCATGCCCCCTGAGCCTCGTTCCAGCAGTTATCGCAGGCATACTGCCGGCAGGTCATGCAGAAGTTGAAAGTCTTGTGGAATTGTGCCGAGACCCGCGACGACTCGACGCTGTGGACGTCGTTCCGAGCGTAGGCCATCGCTTCGCCGATGGATGCGGAGTTGCTCGTGACGAAGTACTTGAGGCCCTTGGCCAGGACTCTCGCATCCCGTAGAGGCGCGCCCCCAGACGGGGATGAGCCGAACGTATAGCGGGTTCCGCAGCGCTCGCAATACGAGGCGGCGTAATCGGCCATGGTTGCTCCAAAGTCCTGTCGGCCGGATGCGAGCGTTTAGTGCACGTGCCCGCACATGCAGGTTACCGCAGCGCGTCGTTCAGGTATGCAGGCCTGCTGGTACTCGCGGCCCAGAGCCGAAGGTCCCGCTTCCTTGGAAATCGAACGTATCGGCTGCCGGCGTCGTCTGGGAAAGCGCAACGCCAACTCATCGAAGCGCAGTGCATTGTTGCAGGACTTCGACGACTGAGGTCACACCGACAATGGCGCGAGCGTCTCGGGGTAGTATGTCAATGCAGGGCCCTCGGTCGCCGGATCGCGGCGGAGGGGCTGAGCGATTGCAAGGCTCTGCGACCCGATCGCGGACCATATCACCGCCTCCGTGTCCATAAGAGAGACAGATGACCACCATCAATGAGACCGGCGAGAGGGTCGCGGCAAACGTCGAACGCGTGATCATCGGCAAGCG
>CAZRUC010000193.1:2805-4948 GCA_964603175.1 uncultured Anaerolineaceae bacterium | reverse complement strand
CCGGCTTGCCGCATTGCGCACTGAGTGTTCAGCCCCGCTCTCGCCGACGTCGGCGTAGCTGGTCGGCATAGACGGCCAGAATGAGAACGGCGCCCACGGCCACGTCCCGCCAGAACGATTGGTAACCCAGGATCGTGAAACCGCTGAAGAGGACCATTGGGATGCAGATGCCGATCGCCGTGCCGCCCACGGTGGCGACGCCGCCCATCAGGCTGGTGCCGCCGATGACAACGGCAGCGATGGCCTGCAAGTTGTCGTTGGCGTGGCCCGAGATGGTTGTCGTGGTGAAGATGGCCAGGCTCATGAAGCCGGCGAACCCGGCCAGCGAGCCGCTCAGCGCGTAGACGGCGATGAGGTGCCCGTCGACGTTGATGCCGGCCCGGCGGGCCGCCTCCTGGTTGGAGCCGATAGCCAGTGTGTAGCGGCCGAACCTGGTCAGACTCATCATCACTCCGCCGGCCGCGGCAACCAGGATGGCGACGATGACGACCAACGGGACCTTGTCGAAGATGAGCCTGCTGGCGCCCATGTCGGCGATGATCTTGGGGAGGTAGCGAAGGTCCTGGCCGTTGCTGAAGATCTCAGCCAGGCCCCATGACATACCGAGCGTGCCGAGCGTGGCGATGAGCGCCGGGACCTTGGCTTTGGCGACGATGACGCCGTTGAGAACGCCCCAGGCCATGCCGGAGCCGATGGCGACGATGAAACCGAGGAGGACCAGGTCCCAGCCGCTGTTGGTCGGGTCCTTGCCGCCCCAGTTCATCACCTGGGCGGACGTGACGCCGGAGAAGAGCAGGACATAGCCGACGGACAGGTCGATACCGCCGGTGGCCATCACGAATGTCTCGCCCACGGCGATGACCAGCAGGACCGCGATGTTCGTGGCCATGCTCCGGACGTTGAATTCGGTCAGGAACTTGCCGGGCGCCATGAAGTTGAAGAACAACATCAGGCCGATGAGGAGCAAGAAGATCCACGCCCCGTTGGTGGAGAAGGCGCGGGCGACGACCGACCCGACGCGGGTCTGGCTGAAGGCTTGCCAACGCTCCGAGATGGGCTTGAGCCTGCTCCGGATCGCCCTGCGGACAGGCCCCCCTCGGCTCGCCTGGGCGCGGGTCATGCTGCTCCCTCTTCGGCGATGCCGCCGGTCATGGCCAAGACGAGTTGCTCGATGGTTGCGCCCTGACGGTCGAAGCGGGCCACTCGACGGCCGAGCCGGAGTACTTCGATCCGGTCGGCAATTTCGAGGACCTGGCGCATGTTGTGGCTGATGAGCACGGCAGCCACGCCGCGGTCGCGGATCCGCTTGACGGTCTCGAGGACGCGGGCCGTCTGGACGACGCCGAGAGCCGCGGTCGGCTCGTCGAGGAAGACCACCTTGCTGGCCCACGCCACGGAGCGGGCTACGGCGACACTCTGGCGCTGGCCGCCCGAGAGATTCGCCACTGCGCTCTGGGCATTCTGGAGATCCACGCCGAGCTCCCCGAACGCCTTGCGGGCCCCCTTCCGCATCGCCCTGTTGTCGAGGAAGCCGAGCTTCCCGAGCATGCCGGGCATCATGATCTCGCGGCCGAGGTAGAGGTTGGCCGAGCCGTCAAGGTCGGGCGCGAGGGCGAGGTCCTGATAGACCGTCTCGATGCCGAGCTGCATCGCCTCGGCCGGCGAACCGACGTGGATGCTCCGACCCTCCAGGAGTATCTCCCCCTCGTCCGCCTCCTCGGTACCCGCCAGGATCTTGATCAGGGTGCTCTTGCCGGCACCGTTGTCGCCGATGAGGGCGACTATTTCGTTGGGGTAGACCTCGAAATCGCAGCCGCGCAGGGCTTCGACGTGGCCGTAGCTCTTGAAGATGCCACGCGCTTGCAGTAGCGGATCGGCCATTCGCTCTCCGGTTTGAGGTTGGCTGGCGCCCCGTCGACGCGGCCGTCCGGCCCCGTCGTGCTCAGACGCTAGGCGCGCGCGTCCGGCGGGCCATCGGGAACCACACGTAGCCGACTACCGATCCGCCGCTCCGTAACGCGGTACGTATCCACGCGCCCGGCGTGTGGCCTCACGGCGCGCGCTCGAACGGCGCGGTCGGCAGATGAGACCGGCGGCTAGTTCGCCCAGTACCAGGCGCTGTTCCCGGCCACGTCGTCGCTCT
>CAZRUC010000193.1:1157-2705 GCA_964603175.1 uncultured Anaerolineaceae bacterium | reverse complement strand
ACCGGCGGCTAGTTCGCCCAGTACCAGGCGCTGTTCCCGGCCACGTCGTCGCTCTTCATCAGGAGCGCCGTCTGGCTCAGCGCCCGGTCGACGTCGGGGCTGTAGAGGAAGACAGTCACGAGGTCCTGCCAAGAGTCGAGGAAGGCGAGCGGCGAGAGAGCGCCGTGGATCGACGAAGGAACCGGCCGCAGGGTCTTGAATGCCTCCGAGGCCCGCTGGTGCAGCGAATCCGGGTAGGTGGACTCCGGAACGTCCTGGTTGGCCGCGATCGATCCCTTCAGGATCGTGAAGTCGGCTTGGGTCTTGGCGCTGACGAGATTGAGCAGCCAATCGGTCGTGGCGTCAGGATGCTCGATCGCCTTGGGTCGCGTGAACGTGTCTATGACCATCAAGAAGACTTCGGCCGGCTTCTGCGGGAAGCCCACGGCATCCCAGTTGTTGCCTTCGCTGTAGCCCGCATCGATGAGAAGCGGCGCCGCGAAGTCGCCGAGGACCATCATCGCCGACTCGCCGCTGCCGAGCATGGTTGGCATATCGGTCCAGGCGTCGTTGCCGTGGCCCGGGTACACGTACGGGACTAACTCGGCGAACTTCTGGAAGGCCGTCCGAATGCGGGGATCGGTCTGGGGATCGAGAAGGCCGGTGTAGAACTGCTCGTAGACATCGGGTCCCGCCACCGAGAGCAGGACCACGTCAAAGAGGAATACGGCGGTCCATTTGTCGCGGGTCCCGAGGCCGATAGGTGTGACGCCGTGGGACGCCAGGACCTTCGAGTCGGCAATGAGCTCATCGACGTCCCTCGGCGGATTGAGGCCGTACTGATGAAAAACCGGGACGTTGTAGAAGAGCCAGTTCGCTCTATGGATGCTCACCGGTATGGCCATCTTGTGGCCATTGAAGGTGACCATCTTGCTGAGGACCGCACGGAACTTGGAGTTCAGGTCCTGAGCGGCCCAGATGTCATCGACGTTGTCCAGGTAGCCGCCGTCGACGTAGGTTTTGAGCTCACCGCCGGCGAGAGACTGGAACGTGTCGGGCGGGACGTTGGCGGCAAGTTTGCCCTGCATGACGGTCTTGAGGGTGATGCCGCCGCCGCCGGCGGCGGGGTTGTCGTCCACCACGATGTCCGGGTACGCGGCGTTGAAGTCGGCCTCGATCTTGTCCATCGCCTGGCGCTCGCCGCCGGCAGTCCACCAGTGGTACACGGTCAGGTCGTGGCTGGGGGCAGAAGATGGCAGGGCCGAAGCCGCGCTGCAACCCGTGACGAAGATCGCCAGGGCAACCGAGCGCAGTGACAAAAGGAACCGCCTCTGTTGGACCCTCATCGGAGGTCGAGAGCCTCCACCCAACGTTGCTCTCCTCTGCGAGCGGCCAGAGCGTTGTCGGGGCTGGCCCCGCGGCGCACAACGCTAGCGCATCGGGACCGCCGGTGACTAGCCTCCGCAGTGTCCCGACGCACCCGACTCAGCCCCGGTCCCAGTAGCGTCTGGCCGCCTCGGCCCGGTTCCGGACGCCAAGCTTGTGCAGGATGCTGCTCACGTGCGTCCC
>CAZRUC010000193.1:0-1057 GCA_964603175.1 uncultured Anaerolineaceae bacterium | reverse complement strand
CACGAGCTGGACTCCGTCCATCCCGGGCAGGTCGATGTCGACGAGCAAGACGTCCGGCCGTACTTTGGGAGCCACCTGGAGGGCTTCCTCGGCGGTGGCGACCGCGGCCACGATCTCGACGTCGATTGCCGTGATCGCCTGGGTGACCGCGGCGCGGACGAGGGCGTGGTCGTCCACGAGCATCACCCTGATGCGCGTGGGCTGGCGCGACTCAGTCACGGCCTTCTCTCCCCGCCGGCAGGCTTGTCTGCGCCGAGGGGCACGCTGACCCGGATCCGGGTGCCATCCTGCGGTCGCGAATCTATCGTCAACTTGCCCCCGATGAGGAGCGCCCGCTCTTGCATCGAAGCCAAACCGAAGCAGCCCTCCTTGACCTCGGACGGTTCGAACCCGCAGCCATTGTCGCCTACGACCAGGTCCAAGTGTGAGTCCACGACGCCGGCCCGGACGCGCACGACGGTAGCGTCGGCGTGGCGTACCGCGTTGTTGAGCGACTCCTGCATGATTCTCAGCAGCTCGGCCTCGGCTCGCGGCGTCAACCGCGGCAGCTCGCCCTCGCACTCGAACTCGGCGCGCAGGCCGAAGCGATCGGCGAAGTCCTGCACGAAGTGCGCCATCAACTCGCGCAGTGAGACTGCCGGCTCGCTCCCGAGTCGCAGCGCCATCACCGCCTGCCGCGCGTCGGCCAGGCCGGCGTCGATGGCCCCCGTCAGGTCGTCACAGACCGCTTGCGCCTCGGGACTGAGGTCGCTGATGGCGCTGAGGCGTCCGATCTTGAGCTTGGCCAGCCAGAGATCCTGGGCCAGCCCGTCGTGCAGTTCGCGAGACAGCCGCGTGCGTTCCTCGAGTGATGCCCGGCGCACCTCGACGTCCTTCAGCCGGCCCAGGGTCTCGTTCGCCAGCCCGAGCTCGGCTCGCGTGGCCCGTCCTTCGGCCTCGATTCCGATCAACAGCACGACGGCGAAGGCCACGGTCAGGATGTCACCGCTCGAGACGAGCCCACCGTACGTGCTCGGGTAGAACGCGGTGTGGAACTCTCCGAAGGCCGCGAAAACAA
>CAZRUC010000192.1:0-4954 GCA_964603175.1 uncultured Anaerolineaceae bacterium | reverse complement strand
CCCATCGTGCCGCTGGCCACGAACAGCCCGGCTTCCTTGCCGAGCAGCTCGGCGCCGCGCTCTTCCAGGGCGTTGACGGTCGGGTCGTCGCCGAAGACGTCGTCGCCGAGCTCGGCCTCGTACATCGCCCGGCGCATCGCCGGCGACGGGTGTGTGACTGTGTCGCTGCGCAGGTCGACTAGACCTGCTCGGGCGCGTTCTGATGTCTGGCGGGCGGTGTCGGTGCTCATGGCGGTCGAGTATAGGTCGGTCGGCCTTGGGCGGCCGTTCTGTAGGCCAGACGCGCGGGCCGTCACCTGCTATCCTTCGCCGTCGGCGTGGGCTCGTGGTGTAGCGGCCTAACATGCCAGCCTGTCACGCTGGAGATCGCCGGTTCGAATCCGGTCGAGCCCGCCACAATACGCATCCCCTAGCCCCGTCCCCGCCCGGACGGGGCTCTTCTATTCCCAAACGGCCGACTCTGACGCACAATCAGCCCGCAAGAGCGCCGCAGGGGTGGCGTCACCGAGACCGTGGAGGCGTCTACTGCATGAGCGGCCGCGTCATCGTGGTCGGCTCGGTCAACATTGACCTTGTCGCTCGCGTTCCCCACCTGCCCCATCCCGGCGAGACGGTCACGGGTGGGAGCTACGATCGCCACCATGGCGGCAAGGGGGGCAATCAGGCCGTGGCGGCGGCACGGCTGCGCCGACCCACACTGTTCATCGGGGCGCTGGGCGACGATACGTTCGAGGTCGAGGCTCGTCGCGCGCTCGCGTCCGAGCGAGTGGACGTTTCGATGGTCGCGTCTCTTCCGGGCCAGCCGACCGGCGTCGCGCTGATCCTCGTCGACTCGACCGGCGAGAACGAGATTGCCGTCGTGCCCGGCGCAAACGGCGCCATCGAGAAGGGCTACGTCAGCGAGTGCCTGGCCCGCCTCGGCAGGCTCACCGGCGACGTCGTGCTCGTCTGCAACGAGGTACCCCTCCACGTCGTCCGCGAAGCGCTGGTGTGCGCTCATGCTTCGGGCGGGACGACGATCCTCAATCCAGCCCCGGCCCTGGGCCTGGATCGCTCAGTCCTGGCACTCGCGGACATCATCACTCCCAACCGAAATGAGCTGCTCACCCTCCTCCACACCGAAGCCCGAAGGACGGGTCGGCGGGCCGACGTCAGCCAGGAGGTGGGTGTGCGAGCCCGCCAACTGATCGAAACGAGTGCCGACGGGCCGGGGGTTCGGAAAGCGGTGATCGTGACCCTGGGCGCCGCCGGAGTGCACGTCATCGAGCGCGTCGGCTCGGGTCTCGAGGGCTCGGCTGCGGGCGCGGCGCTCACCGCCGGGCCTGCGTCGGCTGCGCGGGCGACCGCCGCGGCCGTCCCGGGTAACGCGGCCGTCTCCGAGGCCCCGGGTGCCGACCCCTGTGCCGAAGCGACGAGTGGCTCAGCTCCGGTTACCGCAGCCTGGCCCGAACCGGCTCCACTCGAGGCCGAGTTGCGAACCTGGGAACTGCCGGGCGAGAAGGTCGCGACGGTCGACAGCACCGGAGCCGGGGATGCCTTCGTCGGCGCGCTTGCCGCCGCCATCGCTGAGGGTCGCTCGCTGGCCGAAGCCGTTCGTCGGGCAGTGGCGGCCGGTGCGCTCGCCACGACCCATAACGGTGCGCGTGAAGGGATGCCCACCGCCCTGGAACTCGAGGAGTTCCTCGCAACCAGGTAGCGACTCCGGCACCGGCAGTTCGGGACGGCGAGTCGGGTACCATAGGCCGCGCGTAAGTTCGCGGACGTAGGGCAGGGTGATGGCAGACTCATTGACGGCGACAGGAATGCCCAAACGCTCTTTGTGGAGGCGGATCCGGAGTATCCACCCGGCGCTCGTCCTCGCGACGCTGGACGTGATCGGACTGGGGATCGCCTCCTACTTGTCGTATACCGAGCTGACCGGCGGACGCGTCATATGTCCAGCGAGCGGAGTCCTCGAAGGCTGCGGAAGGGTCCAGGACAGCCCATACACCCGCCCGTTCGCAGGCATTCCCGTGGCCGTCTACGGTGTGTTCCTCTCGATCACGCTCTTGACCCTCGCGATCCTCTGGTGGCGGACCGGCAACTACCGGCTGCTACTGGCTCATTACGGCCTGTCCCTTGTTGGGGTAGCCTTCGAGGGCTGGTTCCAGTTCGCCCAGATCTTCCTGATCGGTGCGGTCTGCATCTGGTGCGAGTCGTACGGGATTTCATTGATTCTTCGGTTCGTCGTCGCCCTGTGGGTCTACCTGCACACACCCAACCCGGACCAGGTCGCAGTCGACGAGCCACTCTGACAGTCGATCGATTCCACAGAGGGAATTTGGAATGACATCTAATCGCCCTGCCGGGCGCCCCGCCAAGAACACCGTGCCCCCGACCAGTCGGAGATCGGCACGGCAGCAGCGTCTCGCCAATCGCGAGGCCAATCGCTCCCTAACTCGGGCCAGCACGCATGGTTCCAGCGGACCCGGACGCGGCTCGCTCATGCTCTGGAGCGGGGTCTTCGTGGTCGTGGCGCTGGTCGTCATCGGGGCCCTGATCGTGGCCACGCAGGGCAAGGCGTCTGCGCCCCTAAGCAGCCCGATCCCACCCGTGGTGATCACGCCCGCCAACATTCCGTCGAGCGGTCAAACGCTCGGCGATCCCAACGCGAAAGTGACTGTCGATCTCTACGGCGACTTCCGCTGCTCGGCATGCTTCGATTTCACGACTCAGGGCACCGAAAAGCAGCTCGTGGACAACTACATCGCCACCGGCAAGGCGAAGTTGGTCTGGCACGACTTCATCACCATCGATCTCAAAGACGGGACGACCGCCTCGCGCGATGCAGCGAACGCCGCCTGGTGCGCCGCCGACCAGGGCAAGTTCTGGGTCATGCACGACTATCTGTACGCGAACCAGGCGGCCTCCGAGGCTGCCGCCGCCTTTAGCAAGGACCGACTCGCGCAGATCGGCAAGCTGGCAGGTCTCGACATGACGAAGTTCCAGCCATGCCTGGACCAGGGCACGCACAACGCCGCCATTGCGGCCGCGCAGTTGCCCGGCGCACTGCCGAGTGACGCCGGCGGAACCCCAGCTCTCTATGTTGCGGGCAAGATCGTCGGCCCCTCCGGTACCGTTGCCAACTACGATGAGCTCAAGGCCGCGATCGATACTGCGCTTGGTCTGCCGGCGCCGTCCCCATCGGCGAGCGCTTCCGCTTCCGCTTCCGCGTCGGCCACGGCCACTGCCACGGGCTCGGCTTCGGCATCCGCTTCGGCCAGCGCCTCGGCGTCGGCTTCCGCCTCCTGAGGTCCGGCTCGCCAGCGGCGGTCCCGCCACAGGGAAGTTGCGTGGCCTACTCTCGGGCCACTGCCTCGATGAGGCCAAGGTGTGTCCGCAACTCCTGAGCGGCCTTCCAGTGATCGCTGTCGATCGCGGCCATGCGCACGCTCTCGTGGGAGCTCCAGTCGGCCAGAGTCCGGTTCGCGTCGCTGAGCGAGCGTGCCCGCTTCCAACGCCCGCTGACGTACTGGACGAAAGCGCAATAGAGCGTGCTCGGAGTGGCCGCGGCGACCAGAGCCTCGGTTCCGGGCACGAAGTCGATCGGCACCTTCATGCGTGCGAAGAACGCTCCTACCTCGGCCGTCAGCGGGTCGAGGCCCTGGCTGTGGCCGCTCCAGCGCAGGATCGGAGCGTGGCTGCTGAAGTCGATCAGCACCAGCCCTGCGCTCGTGACCTCGGCCCGCAACGCGCCGCCGAAGCTCAGGAATTGGTTGTTCACGCCCAGCCGATCGGTCAGGGTAATCCGACCCCAGGCGTAGGTCGAGTCGATCGGATAGCGGGAGTCGCGATCGAGCTTTCCGGCGCGGCCCCGGTTCGCCTCCGTAACCCAGTAGGCGATCTATTCGGGGTCGAAATGCTTGAGGGAAGGAACCGGACGCAAGGCCGCCAGCAAGTGGCTGGTCGCGGCGCCGTTGGATCGATCGGGTTCGACCAGATCGAAGCCCAGACTGACCAACAACTTGTCGGCCTGGTCTACCCAACGGCCGCAGTCGGAGAGGGCGGCCAGCTGTTCCATCGTCATCGTGGCAGCACCATAACTCCCGCCGGCGCAGTCGTCATGACGGACGCGCAGTGTGCCGCGCCTCAGACATCGGACCGCGCCGGGGAGTTCGAGACACCGAGGCGATGCGACCAGCCGAGGCGGACGAGGGCGATCAGCCCACCGATCGAACTGACCGCCAGGGTCAAGACATGGATCAGGACGGCCAGCGCCAGGCCGGCGGAGCCCGCCAGCCCGAACGCGACGGCAATGCTCTGGCCGGCGTACTCGAACGTGCCCAGGTAGCCCGGCCCGGAAGGGACCGCAGTCGCCAGGTTCGTGCCGGCCGCCAGAAGCGCGCCTTCACCCAGCGTCAGCTGTATGCCGAGCGACTGCCCCACAGCCAGCACGGCGAGGACGGTGCAACTCCAGGCGACCACGCTGAGCAGAGCGGCGGCGGCCACCGTCCGAGGCAGCGCCGCGACCCGCAAGCCGTCGCGCAATCGTGTGGCAACGCCCACGAACCTGGGCCAGCGATTGAGGAACGTGGCAGCCCGATCGGCCCCCGGCAGCCTGTGAGCTGCCAGGGCAACGGCAAGAGCGACGACCAGCACTCCGGCAAGAGCCACCCCAACCAGGACGGCGCTGGCGACGACGCCGCGGATATTCAGGACGAGGATGGCGGCCGCCCCGATGCCCACCAGGACGACCGTATCCACGATCCGCTCGACGACCACCGTGCCGAGCGTCGCGCTGCGGCTGATCCCTTCGCGGTCGCCGAGGTAGTGGCTTCGGACCAGCTCGCCGAGGCGTGCCGGCAGGACATTGTTGGCCAGGTAGCCGACCAGCATGTACGCACTCAGTCGCCGCAGAGTCACGGGCTTGATCGGGGCGATGAGACACTGCCACCGCAGGGCCCGGAAGAAGAGA
>CAZRUC010000191.1:0-5048 GCA_964603175.1 uncultured Anaerolineaceae bacterium | reverse complement strand
TCATTCGATAGAGTTGTCCTTGCCCGGAGGGGCCTCGAAAAACCGAACTGATCGACCGGTTCTCGGATCGGCCGAAAAGCAACGGGCTCGCGGTTCCTTCGGGCGTTTTGTTTGCCGTCACTTCGCGGCCCGTTGACGAATCGACCTTCAACGGGCCGCTTCCGTTTAGCCCGAAATGGCACTACCTGGCTAGACTGCTGCAGCCTAGTGTGCTAGGCTTGTTTGGAACAAGCCGCCCGGAGATCTCATGCAGCCAAGGTTCGGGGTCACTGTGGTCCGCAGCGGTCGATGGTGGGCAATCGAAGTGCCCGAACTGCCTGGCGTCCGTTCTCAAGCTCGCCGACTCGATCAGGTCGACGCCATGGCCCGAGAGGCAATCGCCCTCAGGCTGAGTGTCTCTGAAGACTCATTCGAGCTGGCCATCCAAACGGATCTGGCCTCGCTCGGCCCCCTCGAGGCACCAATCGAGGCAGCGCTCGGAGCGCGCAAGGCAGCCGCTGTCGCGCAGGACGCGGCCTCTGCCGCCATGCGCCGCGCCGTCGCTGAGATCCGCGGCTCCGGCTACACCTCCCGCGACGCAGGAATGTTGCTTGGCGTCAGCAACCAACGGATCAGCCAGATCGAGACACAAGCTGGGGAACGTCGGACCTAGCGCACCGGAAGACATGGTCGGTGCCTGACACCCGTCCCGTGCAGAGGAGCGCCCAGGCCGCAGGAACGGTGTTCCTAGCACTTCCGATAATGAAGGTTATGTCCGTTCCCCCTACGCGACGGAGAGTGGGCCGGCAGGGCGGTGTGTTCACTCTCCCCGCCAAGCACGGAAGCAGAGCATCCGATTTATCAGCCCTCTTGCGAGATCGAGGTCCGAGCTCTCCGGTGGCTTGCGAGCTTTGCCGTGCTGCGCGTGGTTTCGGAACTTCCGGAGACGCTGGAGCGCATCGAGTTCGGCTTCGGAGTGTGGGACCCCAAGGTCAGCCAGCGATGCTCTAGTCTTGGCGAGCAATGGTGGTTCATTTGCTCTCCCGATCACGTCGGCGAGTCGCTCCCGTTGCAGCTCCGTTAGCTCTATTGCAGCGACCGCCGTCCGAATGGCGTCAAGGTCGCGCGCCCCGAAGAACAGCTTGACCTTCGCGCCAGCAGTTAAGAACTCGATGGCCTCGAAGACCGCGCCGACCGCCTCCACTCGATCGCTCGATCGCACAGCTCGGCGCCACGCACGGACTGCTTCCTCGAACGACGCGTCGGGATCGTGCGGAGGCGGTGGAAGCTGGATCCTCCGGGTCGAGAGGTCCGCTCGAACGGGAAGATTGACGAGAGATCGAAGGTACTGGCGGCCCGTCTTGATGCCCACGACAAGGACATCTTGTCGGAGCATTGGGTCCGTTAGGAGCCCAGTCCGTTCAAATGGAACTGCGGTGCCACCTGGATCGCAGGCTAGCGAGTACTGAGCCTCGAGAGCGAGCCGATCTATTGCCGCCTGGATGCGCGGCAGAGCCATTTGCTCCGCCTGGTACAGCATGGTCGCTTCGACGATCACACCTGCCCATGTGCCAGCGGCAGCAAAAGACTCCTTTCGAGGCGAATCCGCGAGCGAGGCGAGTCCTGCTGCGGCGAGCGAGGGATCCGTGGTGACAGTCACCGGACCGAGCTTCAGTTCCCCATCCAGTAACAGACCATCGACCGGCACTACCACCAGCACCTGATCCGGCATTGCCGTCAGCCCATCCACGCGAAGCTGCTCCGGCTTCAGACCGCCCCATTGCGCAACCGTCCAAATCGCCTCGGCACCCGGCATCCGTCTCAACTGGGCGCCGCCAGCTAGTGACTCCTCCAGAACGGCCCAGTTGTCGAGCTGGAGAGCAAGATCCGGCCCGCTGGGGATTGCGCTCATCACCCAGCCCGAGTAGATCTGAGCGGAGCCTCTGTGTACCGTGGCGTGTCCCCGGTACTCCGCCGGTTGGCCGCTCACAGCTTCCACTTGGACCTTGCCGTGCGCGAAGGAGCCCGCGCCCTGCCGAGCGCCAGTCTCAAGCGCGCCATCAAACGGCACAACGTGTGTTCCGAGGCGGATCGTCAGAACGCCAGCAGCCGCGTCATCGTCCGGTTGTCCGCGCCCGTGGTTCGCAGCTCCCCCGTTTGTCGCCATCTTTGCTTCCGATCTGGCGGTCAAGCCTATTGCGGTTTACTTACCGGGCGCAAGATGCGTCGCGGTTCTTGCTTCAGACGGCTCGAGGGCCGCTTGTTCCTCTCGGATCAGTTTCCGAACCCAGGCTTGTGTGTACAAGTAGTCGCCGTGTGGCTCATCCCACACGCTGTATCTGGGATAGGTCGCCCCGGGATCGCCGACCCCGTTCTCCGGCCTGACTCCGTGACGCTTCCAGGCGGCGATATGGTCGGCCATGTTGAAGCCCGGGACTTCCGCGGCGACCATGTCCACAACTGTGTGGGGCTTGTACTTTCCCAAGTTCTGCACCGGCTCCCGCTTTGTCTGCTTAGCAACGAGCCCGGTCTTCCCGAGCCGCTCTAGAGCCTCATGAACAGCCGGCTCGAGATCCTTGAGTTGGACGAAGTTGACCGCCATGTCCGCGTCACTTCTCGGCCCAACCTGGGGTACGAGGTGAATGCGGAACTCGAATCTTGAGTCGTCCGCGACCCCGGCATCGAGACCTTCGTGGAAGTCGTTGATGTATCGGAGCGTCCTTACGGGCAGTTTCGCTCGCATGCGCTTGATCGCATCCACTCCTCCGGGAGTGATGGAGCTAACGAAGATCGGGAAGCGGAGGCGGTCTGCCAGGCCTTCGTCCGTGCCGAACGCGTCGACAAGCTCGTTTTCGTAATTCAGGATCATTGCCTGAGCGTGGCCAGCAACGGCGAGGCCGATTGAATCCTGGTGCCTGTGCTCGATCCGATTTCGAAGTCCGATGAAGAACTCAAGGTTTCGGCGAACCGGGTCGTTGTCTTGCTTCCAGCGCTCGCGGCCGCATCGGGCGAGTTCCCAGGTCTTCGGCTCCCCGTCAACCCGTAGTAGGCATCGACGTCGATCCGACCGAACTTCCCAGTAACGAAAGTCGATCTCGTCACGAACAAACTCGGCGTGGAGCAGGTAGAGCCACGCCAGGTGCATATGTATGACGAAGGCTTCCAATGAACGACGCTCACCCGTCGTGTTGTAAAACTCGACCGCGAGCAACGCCTCGGCTTTCGAGGCTTGAACCACGTGCCAGACCTGCGTTCGCCGACCCATGCCACCCTCCCCTGCCCAACCTCTCGCGCACCTCAGCGAGGTCTTGGGCCGCGGCGTGATTGAGCGGCAGGATGTCACCGCGCAGCAGGTCGCCGATGGCCCAGATCAGGCCGGCGTGGTTGTTTATGACGGTCGTTTCGGTCACGCGCTCCCCTACTCCGCTGTGGCTCGTTCATTGTATGGAGAGGGTAAGGCGGGAAATGCCGGGCGGCGACATCTGTGGTTGCGTGGAATCACGCAACGTCGCCGTCTCTGTTGGCCTCTTATCGGCATCGCTGCCGCCGCTCGGGTAGGTCCTGCAGCTACCTGGACCTTATGGGCGAATACGCGATCGCCCTTCGGGGTCTAGTCTGGGTGCACACCCACCAACCCCATGGCTCGACGGTCCCCGCCTGGACCCGAGAGCCTATCGTCGCACGGCTCTGCCGAATCCCTCGGACCGTACGCGGCGGGCGCGGGTTTCCGAGTGGACTGGAGAGAGCAATGCGACGCTTCGGCAGACGCATCAAGACAACGGCCCGGCGCCACATAGCGCTGACGTTAGGCCTCGCGTTCGTGAGCGTCGGGATTGTCGGCGTCCTCGCCCTGGCAGCCGTTACCGGCGCCTTCAGCCCCGACCCGCCGGCTTCGTCCACCTATACCTTCACCGCGGATTGGACACTCCTGGACCTCCAGCGCCACATCGAGGCCGGCGAGGTCGCGACGATCTCGCTTGTCACAGCGCCGGGTGGCGCACCCGCGTCAACACCGGCCTCGGAGGTCGTCGCTGCGCGAACGACCGGCGGGCAGTGGGTTCGGGTCACGCTGGCCGTCTCGCCGGCCGACGCTCTAGTTGCTCTCCGGAGCCTGGGCTACGGACGCCTCATCGCCGCGGATTCGGTGACCCAGCTGCCCGCGACCAACGGCGTTTCCGGATCCACCTCGCAGCCTTCCGATCCGCTCGGAACCGTCTTCCAGTTCGCGCTGCTTGGCGTCGTGCTGTTCGCAGTGATCATGTTCGTTCGCAAGATGCCCAGCCGCGACGGCAACGGCCCAGGCAACTACCACGTCATCCTGCCGCCCGGTTCGCCCGGTTCCGACGGCGACACGCCGCTGGGCCGGCCGGTCCGGTTCGCCGATGTGGCAGGCTGCGATGAAGCCAAATTCGAGCTCACCGAAGTCGTCGATTTTCTGAAGTCGCCCGACCGCTTCCGCGCTCTTGGGGCGAGTATTCCGCGCGGCCTGCTCCTGTACGGACCTCCCGGCACCGGCAAAACCATGCTCGCCCGCGCTGCCGCGGCGGAGGCCGGCGTCCCGTTCGTGTCGATGTCGGGCTCGGGGTTCGTAGAGATGTATGTGGGCGTCGGGGCAAAGCGAGTGCGCAACCTCTTCGCCGTCGCGCGGAAGTTCGGCAAGGCGATCATCTTCGTGGACGAGATCGACGCACTCGCCAAGACCCGCGGTGGCAACAACCCCAACGACGAACGCGAGCAGGCGCTCAACCAGCTGCTGGCCGAGATGGATGGTTTCGCTTCATCCGAATCGATAGTAGTCATCGCCGCCACAAACCGACTCGACACTCTCGACCAGGCCATCCTCCGGCCCGGACGCTTCACCCGCAAGGTGAACGTACCTCTGCCTGACATCGACGGCCGCCGTGCCATCCTGGCCATTCACGCCGTCGGCAAGCCGCTCGAACACGCAGTCGAGATGGAGTCGGTCGCGCGCCGAACCGCCGGCATGAGCGGCGCCCAACTCGCCGACCTGCTCAATGAAGCCGCGATCTACGCAGCCCGTCGCAGTCACGACAAGATCAGTCCGGCGG
>CAZRUC010000190.1:0-5108 GCA_964603175.1 uncultured Anaerolineaceae bacterium | reverse complement strand
GCGACCCGTGGGTCGCCGCGGCACTGAAGCAAGCCTTCGCCCTGCCTCCCGGTCTACGGGCGCATCTGGGCGACGTGATCATCTCCGTCGAGCGCGCCGTCGTCCAAGCGTCCGAGGGTCGGGGCGGCCAGACCAGCGACGTCCTGTGGACGCCTGCCGAGGAGATGATCCTGCTGGCCGTCCATGGCACTCTCCACGTCTGCGGCTGGGACCACGCCGAGCCCGTCGAAGAGGCGGCTATGCGCGACCTGGAGAACAGAGTTCTCCGAACACTGGCGGAGCACGCCGCCGAGCACGCCGCCGGGCTCGCGGCCGATCACGAGGCCGGCGGCCACGACTCGGACGGTCACGAGGCGGCGACCAGGTCCTAACCTCCACTAGCCTGGCGAGATCTCTCGGTCGGGCTGGTGCCGGATGGCAGCGCGCAGAATCCTGCGCACCTCAGATAGAAGGCGGCTCGGTGCGGGGAGCTGGGAGTCCAGACCGCCCACGGCCGGGCGTCGTTTCTGCCCAGATCAGGATGCAGCAGCGACTAGACGGCCCATTTCGCCGGGTCGCTGCCCACCAGGTGGGCACATACGACACTCGATCCGAGTGGGGCGTCGGGCGAGCGTCATGACTGCCCGGATCTGGTTACAACTCTGCGTGTGTGGACGGTCCAGTGGACCCGCACTACGCCGTGGTCAGGCCTGTACCCACACATGGGCAGAATCGACTGCTCCGGGAGGGTCCGCCACTGACTCCAGCCGGATACGCCCACCACCTGGGCAGGCGATCGGCCCCCAGGCGGGTTCGGTCGGACTTGCCCTCCTGATGGGAAGCAACGACCTCGCCAGCCGGCGCCCGCGCCACGGCCGACCCAAGGCCCACCCGCGAGGCCAGAACGCGGACCGCCCGCGCCATGGCCCTTCGGCGCCTCGGAACTGCCCGGGGCCCTATCTCGGTGAGCTCCGGCTCGGCCCTGGTACCATGCCCGCAGGCCCTCCCGAAACGGATCAGGGCTTGATTCGTGTGTCGCGGCTGTGCGCGACGGATGGCTTGCGGAGAAGCGGTGAAGATCGTCGTCGGCCTCGGGAATCCCGGTAGCCAGTACGAGAAGACCCGGCACAACGTCGGCTGGATGGTCCTCGATCGATTGGCCGAGCGGGCCGGCTGGTCCGGACGCGGGCGGAATCGCGATGCCGCATCCGTTGTCCAGGGACGGTTCAACGGGCTGGACCTGGTTCTGGTCAAGCCGCTCACATTCATGAACGAGTCGGGCCTGGCTGTGCGGAAAGTCCTTGCGCGCGAGAGGGCTCCACTGACCGAAATGCTCGTCGTAGTGGACGACTTTTCGCTGCCGTTCGGCAAACTGCGCTTCCGTGAAGGCGGCAGCGCCGGCGGCCACAACGGTCTTCGCTCGATCATCGAGGAACTCGGGAACGAGAAGTTCAGCCGGCTGCGCGTTGGCATCGGGGAGCCGAACGCGGACGCGATCGATCACGTCCTGAGCCAGTTCACGCGGGGCGAGAAGGGGCGCCTGTCGGAGCTGTTCGATGCCTCGGCGGACGCCGTCGAGACGTGGGCGCGCGAGGGCGTGAGCAAGGCCGCCAACCATTTCAACGCTTTCGAGCTCCGGCCCGACGACGAAGAGCGATCGGCCGCCCCCGGGGAAGTGGAGGGGCCTCCCGGACCGGACGGGATCCGACGGACCCGAACCGGGTGGCGCAAACCCCGCCCTCCCGAGGTCACCGAGTGAGCGTCGGAGGAGGCCGATCTCTTCGGCGCCAGATCGAAGCGGCCCTGAGCGGTGAGGCCGACCCACTCGGCGAGGACGGCATCGGACGGCCAGACCGCGCGGGGAGCGAACCGGAAGAAGGCCCGGACGAATTCCCAGTCGCCGACGAAGCCACACCCGAGACCGTCCGGCGAGGGAAGGGCAGTAAAGAGCGCCACGTGGATCAGGAGATCCGCGCCGCATATCAGGCCGCTCAAGCCGCCAAGGCGGCGGCGAGCGGAAGCGTGGCGGGAGCCGGCTCGGCGGGCGGCGCGGGCAGCGCGACGGGCGCGCGTCGCCTCCCCGACCTGCACGTCCTGCCGCCGCTCTTGCATGGCAGCGGCGCCTTCGCAGCGCTGCGGCAGCGGCTCGGGACGGAGAGCGGGCCACTCCCGGGGAGCGGCCGGCACGCGGCCCTCGCTTCGGTGCCGCACGGCGCCAAGACGTTCCTCGCGACGGCCCTAACGCTCGATGGCGCGGCCAGTGGCACGGCCAGTGGCGCGGCCAGTGGCACGGCGAGTGGCGCGGCGCCCGGCGTCGGCGAGCGGCTCGTCTGGATCGCGCGTGACGCCGAGATCGGCGACCGCGTGGCCGAGGAACTGCAGTCGTGGCTCGGCGACCCCGAAGCGGTGGCCGTCTTGGAACCGCGCACGTCCCTCGCATACGAGCGCAGCGAGCTGGTCCGCGACGAGACGGCCGCTCGCGTGGCCGCCTTGGCTCAGTGGCGCTCCGGCCGTGCCCGCGTCCTCGTTGCGAGCGTTCAGGCGCTGCTCCAGCACACCCTCGATCCCGACGAAGTGCCCGCCGAGCCGCGCCGTCTCCGGATCGGCGCCCGGATCCATCAGGACGAGCTGCTCCACGAGTTGCTCGCCCTCGGCTACGACCCGGTGACCGAGGTGGCCGGACGTGGCGAATTTGCGCGCCGCGGCGGCCTCGTGGACGTCTTCCCGTCGGCGGCGCCGCTCCCCATTCGCATCGAGCTGTTCGGCGACGAGATCGACTCGATGCGCGTCTTCGACCCCACGGACCAGCGCAGCCTCCGTCCGGTCGAGGAAGTGGTGCTGCTCCCTGCCAGCGAGTTCCTTGCGCCGCGAGGAGGACTCGCCGAGATCGCGGCCAGGCTCGCCCACCTTCCGGGGCGACTGTCTGCCCGACTCCCCGAGCGGCTCGCCCATGATCTGGCGCGCTTCGAGGAGGGGATCCAGGCCGGCACCGGCCAGCTCGGAGCCCACTCCGGCCACGTGCACGACATCGCCGCATCCGCGCGCGCCCTCGAGACCGGCGACGCCGCGGAAGTCTGGGCTGCGGTGCTGTGCCCCGCCACAGCGCTGGACCACATCCCGATAGGAACGCTCCTGGTCCTCGACGAGCCGGGCGACATCGCCGAGTCGGCCGACTTCCTGTGGCGTCAGGCAAAGGAGCGCCGCACCGAGCTCGTCACCGCCGGCGACCTGCCCGAGCACTGGCCGGAGTCCTACCTCGGCCCCCGAGACTGGAAGACGCGCTTGCTCAAGGGTCGAACCCTCGAGTTGACGTGGGAGTCCGAGGCCGCCATGCCCACCGGGGGCGGGACGCCGATGGGCGACCTCTTTGGCTGGCGCGAGCCTTCGTTGCCGCCGGCTCGAACGGAGCGGCTGGCTCAGACGATCGCTGCCTGGACGGCCGAAGGTGATCGCGTCGTTCTGGCGTCGGACCAGGCGCCTCGTCTGGCCGACCTACTGACTGAGCAGGACCTGCCGACTGCCGCTGTCGATCGCCTGGCCGAAGCCCCGGCACCGGGCACGCGAACCCTCGTCGGTCGGAGCCTCAACGGCGGCTTCGCTGGCGGCCCCGACGGGCTCGTGCTCGTAACCGATCGCGAGCTGTTTGGTTCCGTGCGCGTCCGACGGCCCAAGGCATTGCGTCGGGTCGTGCCCCGAGACGTCCTCGAGCGGCTGACTCAGGGCGACCTCGTGGTTCATATCGATCACGGCATCGCTCGCTACGAACGCATGCTGCGTCGCGGCGGGGCTGGGGACGAGCGTGACTATCTGGAGTTGAGCTTCGCCGGCACGGACAAGATCTTTCTGCCGGTCGAGCAGATCAATCGCATCAGCCGCTACTCCGGCGGCGAGAATCCCTCGCTCTCGAAGCTCGGCGGCGCCGAGTGGCTCCGAACGAAGCAGCGCGTCAAGCGCGCCGTCACCGACCTCGCGAAGGAGCTGCTCGACATCTACGCAGCTCGTGCCGCCGCGCCCGGCTTCGCGTACCCGCCCGACACCCCCTGGCAGCAGGAGCTGGAGGCGTCGTTCCCGTACGAGGAAACGCTCGACCAGCTCCGCGCCACGGCCGAGGTCAAGCTCGACATGGAGGCCGGCCGGCCGATGGACCGGCTGGTCGTCGGCGACGTCGGCTATGGCAAGACCGAGGTGGCGTTGCGCGGCGCGTTCAAGGCGATCCAGGGCGGCAAGCAGGTCGCGGTCCTGGTGCCGACCACGGTCCTGGCCGCGCAGCATTACGCCACGTTCGGGCAGCGCTTCGCGGCTTATCCGCTGACCGTGCGCCTGCTGTCGCGCTTCGTCCCGGCGAAGGAGCAGGCGACCACGATCGAAGGCTTGGCCGAGGGCACGGTCGATCTGGTCATCGGCACGCACCGGCTGCTCAGCAAGGACGTCCGGTTCCGGGACCTGGGGCTGGTGGTGGTCGACGAGGAGCAGCGCTTCGGCGTCGCGGCCAAGGAGCGGCTGAAGAAGCTGCGCCGCGAGGTGGACGTCCTGACGCTCTCCGCCACACCGATCCCGCGCACGCTGAACCTGGCACTTGCCGGCGTCCGCGACCTGTCACTCATCGAGACGCCGCCGGAGGATCGGCTGCCGATCCAGACGCGCGTGGCCGAGGCTTCGGCCGGGCTGGTCCGCGACGCGATCCTCCGCGAATTGGACCGCGGCGGCCAGGTCTTTTTCGTCCACAACCGCGTCGAAACGATCGAAGCTCAGGCTGAGCAACTCCGCCAGCTGCTGCCGGGCGTCGGCATCGCCGTCGGCCACGGCCAGATGCCGGAGGGCCAGCTCGAGAAGGTGATGCTCGCCTTTGCCGGCGGCGCCACCGAGGTCCTGGTTTGCACCACGATCATCGAGTCGGGCCTGGACATCCCGAACGCCAACACGATCGTCATCGACCGCGCCGACACGCTCGGCCTCGCGCAGCTCTACCAGCTCCGCGGCCGCGTGGGCCGCTCCAGCCGCCGCGCCTACGCTTATCTGCTCTACCGACGCCGCGAGAAGCTCTCGGACGTGGCCCGCAAGCGTCTCCAGGCGATCTTCAACGCCTCGGAGCTCGGTGCAGGTTTCCAGATCGCGCTCTCCGACCTGGA
>CAZRUC010000189.1:0-5143 GCA_964603175.1 uncultured Anaerolineaceae bacterium | reverse complement strand
CCGATCATTCGCCACCACCACGAATGGTTCAACGGATCCGGCTATCCGGATCGACTGGTGGCGGACGAGATCCCCCGCCTGGCTCGGATCCTCCACGTCGCAGACGCCTTCGAGGCCATGACCGCGGCCCGACCATACCGGATGACGCCTCTCACACCCGAACAGGCTCTGGCCGAGCTGCGCAAGTTCGGGGGCATCCAGTTCGACCCCGAAGTCGTCGACGCATTCGTCCGGACCAAATGGGCGAACGGTGTGCGGGACTCTGGACGGCCGGAGGCCCGCGAGGTGCCACTGATCGGCACCGTCGCAGGCTCGATCGCAGGTCGTGACCACGCGCCAACCGGCGCCGAATCGGCCTAGCCGACGGTGCTGCCGGCGTTTGGGGTGCTGGTAGGGCTTGCCCTCGGCGTTGCCGCGGGGGGCTCGCTCGACAACCTGATCGGCGTTCGGCTCCGCTGGCTGCCGATCCTGCTCGTAGCTGCGGTGGGACGATTCGGCGTGGATGCGGCGCTGGCGGGCGGCGGCGTCCCCGACGGCCTGCGGCTCTGGCTCGTGCTCGTCGTCTACGTCCTGCTGGCCATGATGCTGGTGGCGAACCGCAGCCTGCCAGGGCTGACCGCCGCCGCTCTGGGAACCGTGGCCAACGGCGTCGCGATCGCGATCAACGGCGGCTGGATGCCGGTCTGGAAACCGAGCCTGGCCGCGGCTGGTTTCGACTCGAACGTTCTACATTCGAGCTTCCACACGCTCCTGTCGGGGCCGGTCGATGCGACCTTCTTCGCCCACGGCGGTCCGCTCGCCGACGTCATTCCGATCCCGATTCCGATCGTTCAATCGGTCGCTTCGGTGGGCGATCTGCTGCTGGGCGCAGGTCTGGCCTTCTTCGTCTTTGCCGCGCTCGTGCGTGCGCCGGCGCTGGTACCCGCGGGGCCGGTGATCGGCGGGCGCCAGGCTCGAATGGGCGCAATGCGGCACCCATACGTTCGATTGGCCACCAACGGCCCCTTCTCCGCGATGTGGCTCGGCCAGGTCGTGAGCTCGTTGGGCGATCGGGTCCACCAGGTGGCGTTGGTCTTCCTGGTGGCCCGCGCGACCAACTCGTCGCCTCTCGCGCTGGGGCTCGTTTTTGCCGCGATCACCTTGCCCAGCTTTCTGGTCGGGCCGGTCGCCGGTGCGCTCGTGGATCGATGGGATCGCAAGCGAGTGATGGTGGGCTCGGACCTCATCCGGGCGGCCATCGTAATGACGATCCCTCTGGTCGCGACGATCCACGTGGGCCTGGTCGTGGCGCTGGTATTCGTGCTCGCGGTGGTTTCGTCGTTCTTCCGCCCCGCGCGCGTCGCGGCGCTGCCGCAGGTAGTGCCAGACGAGGATCTGCTCTCCGCCAATTCGGCGATGTGGATCGCGGACACGGCCAGCGATCTGGTCGGCTACGGGCTGGGCGGACTGTTCGTGGCGTTCCTCGGGCCCGCGCTCGTGCTCGCGTTTTGGCTGGACGGGGCGAGCTACCTGGCCTCGGCGTTGCTCGTGGCGGCAGTGGCGATACCGCGTCTCGTGCCGGCAGACAGCGCGGGCGCGCCGGCAGTGGCCACATCGATCCGAGCCGAGATCGTCACCGGCTGGCAATTCCTGCGCGGCGAGACCGTGCTCTTCGCCACGACCATCCAGGCTGCGATCGCCGAACTGGGACTCGGGGCCCTGACGGCGCTCTCGCCGCTGCTGGTTGCCGGATTGGCGCTCGGTTCCGTCGAGGCGCCGATGGCCTACGGCCTTTTCGAGATGTCGATGGGCGCCGGCCTCGTGGGTGGCGGCTTCATCATCGGCGGTTGGGCGACGCGCCTTCCCAAGGGGCCAATGATCGTGACGTCATTCACGGCTATGGGCGCGATGCTGTTAGTCCTCGCCGTCACCGGCAGCCTGCCGATAGTGCTCGCCCTCGCCTGCCTCGTCGGCGTCGCCAACGTCTCATTCGCGGTGCCCAGCCAGACGATCTTCCAGCAGCGAACGCCCGGCGAGCTGCTGGGTCGCGTCGTCGCCATCCGCCTTGCGGCAGTCAACGGCGTCCTGGCGATCGCGATGGTCGCAAGCGGAGTCTTCGCACAGATCTTCGGGCTCCACGCGGTTCTCGTGGCGTGCGGCCTGCTCACCGTGATCGCGGGTTTGTCGGGCCTGGCGTTCCGCTCGATCCGCGAAGCCTGATCGTCGGCGCACCCGCGCGGCGCGCGCCGAGAGGACGCGTCGGCTAAACTGCCGCGGAAGAGGTGCGGCGTGGAGCCGTCACCGATGCGGGCCCTCGCCCACGGCGATTCCCGCACCCGCCAAGCGCCGAACCCGGATCGAACACAGGAGTGACACGAGGGCATGACCGACCACGATCAGGAGAACGGCGAGCCGCTTTCCGACGAGTTCGAGCCGGGGGACGATGAGTTCGAGGAGGAGCAGGAGGCTCCCGAGGGCGCCGCTGCGTCCGAGGAGACCGGCAAGCCCGAGAAAGAGGAGCGGACAGGAGGTCGGCGCTTCGGCCGATCCGCGCCGCCCGAGGAGCCCGTGCGACCGACAGGCTCGATGCGCGGCACTCATGCCGAGCGAGTCCACATCGACGACAGGGTTTCCGCAGCCTTCGCCCTCTTCGCCGCCTTCGCGCTGATTCTCATCCTGTTCGGCTCCGTGGTCGTGACTCATCTCCCGGCAGGGCCGTCACCGTCCGTCGCACCGCTGGCGTCGCTCTCGTTCAGTGTTCCGAATGCAACCCTGACGCCAATCCCATCGACCTCTGGGTCCGCGTCGGCCTCGACTTCCGCGTCGGCCAGCGCTTCGGCAAGCGCTTCGGCAAGCGCCTCGGCCAGCTGACCGGACCGGCCGAACCGACAAACTCGCTCTCGAGCGTTTGACCGCGCCGGTCGCGACCGGCGTATCTTCCACGCGTGGAACAGGAGCGTGCCGCGAGACTGCGCGGCGAGATGGTCGCGCGCCAGCTCGTTCGACGCGGCATCCGCGACGAAAACGTCCTCAAGGCGATGGGCTCGCTGCCGCGTGAGTTGTTCGTGCCCTCGGAGATCGAGACCGACGCCTATCGTGACGACGCCCTGCCGATCGCCGCGGGGCAGACTATCAGCCAGCCATACATCGTCGCGCGCATGACGGAGCTGCTGGCGCCGCGCACCGGGATGCGCGTTCTCGAGGTTGGGACGGGATCCGGATACCAGGCCGCGGTGCTTGCAACGATCGGCTGCAACGTGATCTCGATCGAACGCCATCCAGATCTGGCGGAAACCGCGCGCGCCCGACTGGTCGAACTCGGCCTGGATCGGCGAGTTCGGATCGAGGTAGGCGACGGGAGCCTGGGATGGCCGGCGGCAGCGCCCTTCGAGGGCATCGTCGTCACTGCTGCCGCTCCCCGTGTGCCCCCGACGCTGCGCAGCCAACTCGCCGACCGCGGTCGACTGGTAGTTCCGGTGGGAACGCCCCGGTCTCAGGATCTGGTCGGGGTCATGCGGCTGGGAGACACCTTCGACGAGCGCACGTTCGGCGGCTGCGTCTTTGTCCCTCTCCTCGGCGCGGAGGGATTCAGCCTCGAGGCGGCAGCGGACTTCCCATCCGAGTCCTCGCAAGACGAGCCCGAGCAACGTCGAACCTTATAGTTGGCCCGTGACGCACGTCTTCGTTTCGCCTCATCCCGACGACATCGCTCTTTCGTGCGGCGGCCTGGTCGCGGGTCTAGCCGGTAGCGGTGAGACCGTCGCCATCGTGACCGTCTTCTGCGGGCCCGGTTTGGACCCCTCGCTGACGGACTACCAGCGCGACGCCCTGGGTTTCGGGAGCGGCGCCACTTCACTCGTGACTGCGCCGTCGCCCGACGCCGCGATGGCAGAACGGCGGGAAGAGGACGCCCGATATGCGCGCTCGGTCGGGGCGCGAATCATCTTCCTGAATCTGCCCGACGCGGTTTTCCGCGGCTACGAAGGCGAAGCCCAACTGATGGGCACGCCCCGCTCTGACGACCCACCGCCCGTCGACGCATTGGCGCGGGAGCTCGGCGCGTTGAAACCACGGCGCGTATACGTGCCGCTGGGCGTCGGCAATCACGTAGACCACCAACTCACCAGAGCCGCCGGCATCGCCCTGCTCGGCGGCGCCCGCGACCAACCCTCCGGAGCCGTGGCCGTTGGCCCGGGCCTGCTGGAACGGCTGGTCTTCTACGAGGACTTCCCATACGCCCAACTGATTGGCTTCGAGCGTCTCGACCAATTGCCCGCCCAGGCTCTCGCGACCATGCCTCACGACGTCTCGCTCGCGCCGGAATACCGCGAACTGGGCCCGCTCCTGGAGCGGAAGGTCGATGGAATCCGCGTCTATGCGAGCCAGGTCGAGAGCCTCTTCGGCAGCGACGCGGCGATGGCGGAGGCGGTCCGGTCGAGGGCGCTCCGCGTCGGCCAGCTCGGGGGAATTGGGCCGGCCGAGCGCTACTGGCGGGCGAGCGGCTCCTGAGAGCGCGGGCTCGCTTAGCTCGCGACCCCTTCGGAGGCTCGCAACTCGAGCGCCTCGGCGTCGTACAGGTCGCTGATCGAGTGGACCATCAGCTCGATGCAGAAGCGGTCGTGGACCAGCTCGTGGCCGCGGTGCCCGATCATGTCGGCCAGGGGGTGGTCGGTGAGCAAGCGGATGATTCCGGCCGCCAGCGCATCGCAATCGTGCGGTTCCACGAGCAGGCCGCTGACCCCGTCCTCGATCATCTCGGGAATCCCACCAACGCGGGACGCGATGACAGGGCGGCTCAGGGCCATCGCCTCCAGTACGCTCAGGCCCTGGGCCTCACGATAGGAAGGAAGCACCGCCACGTCGAGCGCGGCGGTCGCGGCCGGCACGTCCTCTCGACGCCCCGTGAAGACGACGCGATCCTCGATGCCCAGCGATGCGACCTGCGCCTCGAGCGAGTCACGCTCCGAACCTTCTCCGATGATCAGCAGTCGCGCAGAAGGAACGGCCGACAGAACGAGCGGCCAAGCCTCCAGCAAGGTGCGATGCCCCTTCTCGGCTTCGAGACGAGCGACAACACCGACGATTTGTGCCTCGGCGGGGATCAGGTACTCCTCGTGGAGCGTGCAGCAGGGCTGCTGGTGGTTGTAGCGCTGCAGGTCCACGC
>CAZRUC010000188.1:0-5144 GCA_964603175.1 uncultured Anaerolineaceae bacterium | reverse complement strand
GGTGCAGCGCGGACACGGCATCCGAGCGTCGCATGGCAGTCGTTGTCTTGGACGTCGGCTGGCCCGGGCCGCGCTTGAGTCGGCTCGCGCCGGGCCTCGGCGTCTACTCCATCGCCGACGCGAACATCCCGTTTCGATCGAACTCAATCGCCTCGAGCGGCCGCACGATGTCGCACCGGCCTGTCGCGAGAACGTCCGCGAGCGCGGGCTCGCTCACGTAGAGCAGCCCGAGGTGCTTGGTGTCGCGGATCCTGACGATCCGGGCATCGGGCGGCTCGACCTTGAGACAGCAGGCGATGGCGACGGAGAGTGCCTGCCGGTCCGTGTCCAGCGTCAGCGCAACGCGTCCGCCTTCCGGGGTCTTGGCTGTGATGCAGTTCATGTAAGTCTTATGAGCGTCCATCTTCTCGACTGCACGCCGCAGCACGATGTCGGCCATGCCGATGCCGACGGCGTTGCCTTCGGTCTCGGCCGTCAGATCGCCGACCACGATCCGCTGGATGCTCGGTCCCGCCATGGTCGCCCCTGTGTAATAGCGGCCGACGACGTTGGAATCCATCCCCAGGCCGCTTATGTCCTTGCCGATGTAGTCGAGTACGAGCACATCGATATTCGCGAGGGGAAGCCTGGCCATCTGCTCTCGAGCTTCTGCGAGCAGTTCCCGCTCTCGTTCCCAGATCTTGTCCCGCGGTACCGCCTCGATCCGCGACAACCTCGCGTAGCCGTTCTCGACGAGCGCCAGGCCGAACGGGATGTTCGCCTTCGAGAGGGTGAACTCGGCCACCGCGGGGATGAGCTCATGGAACGTCGCGAAGCCCTGACGATGGAAGGTGTCGGCGCCCCTCTGCTTGCCGAGGCCGATCGCGATCATCTTCATGAGACCGCTCTCGATCTCGCCCGTGAAGTCGGTGTGAGGCTTCACGCGATTGATCGGGACGATAAGGTCGGCGCCTTCGAAGGCGTTGCGGTCCACGAAGACCGGGACGCCCGGCCGGACCTCGCCCAGCTCGACCGTCTCCATGCTCGATCGGATCTCGCAGCCGATCGACTCGGGCGTTATGTCGTATGACGCGAGCACCTCGAGTTGGCCTTCCGCGGAGGCACCGCCGTGGCTGCCCATAGCCGGCACGACGAAGATCTCCGCGCCGGCGGAGCGGACCCAGGCCACGGCCGCTCGAACGACCTCGTCGATCCTATCGATGCCGCGGCTACCCACGGCCAGACAAACCCGCGAGCCGGGTCTGATTGCCGCCCGAACCGGCTCGAGAGCTGCGCCGACGGCCGCGGTCACGTCGGTCACTTCGGCCAAATCCATGCGGTGCCGGACCAGCGCCCAGCGCGGCAGATTGCCGCCCATGAACTCGGCGAACGGCTCGCGGCGGGACGCCGGAGACGCGGATCGGGCAGCGGCCGAAGTAGGCGGATCGGCCAGCGCCTCGGGTTTGAGCGCGGGGTGTGGGGCCTTGTCGAGATTCATCGTCGTGGCTCGCCTCATGAGGGGCTCGCGCGTTTCGAAGCCGGGCCACCACTCTACACCGACCGACCGCCGACCTCGCGCTCGGGCCCGGGGGCGTGGTCGGTGGAGAGGATGTATCGTCAGGTGACCGATGTCCCACCGCAGCCCTCCAACCGACCGAACAGCACGGACGACCGCAAGCTCGTCACGTCGAGTTCTCATGGAGCTGGCAAGGAGCGGACCGGCGGCCGGCGACCCGATTGCGATCGAGCGGTTCGAGCACCTGCTCCAGATCGTCGAGGGACTCGGCTCATGCGTCCTGGCGCTCTCGGGTGGGATCGATTCGAGCTTCCTGCTCGCCGTTGCCTCGCCGCTCCTGGGCGAGCGCTGCCTGGCTCTCACCGGCGACTCCGCCGCGGTGCCGGCCTGGGATCGCGCCGACGCGGCAGTCGCGGCGGGCGAGGCCGAGCGCCATGGGGCGCGCTGGCGGATGGTCCCGACCAAAGAACTCGACGATCCCCGCTACGCGCACAACCCCAGGTCGCGCTGCTACTTCTGCAAGCTGGAGGTGTACGGCGCCGCCGCCGCGATCGCGACGGCCGAGGGGTACGCCTGGGTCGTCGACGGCACGAACGCCTCGGACACCGAGCGCCATGACCGGCCCGGGATGACCGCGGCTTCCGAACTCCATGTCCGCTCTCCCCTCGCAGAAGCCGGCATCACCAAGGACCAGCTGCGCGGCCTGGCTCGGTCGCTGGGAATCTCAGGATGGG
This sequence comes from uncultured Anaerolineaceae bacterium, assembly GCA_964603175.1. Taxonomy (GTDB): domain Bacteria; phylum Chloroflexota; class Limnocylindria; order Limnocylindrales; family CSP1-4; genus Fen-1039. Next base: position 2,915 of record CAZRUC010000188.1, on the reverse strand, counting down.
ATCGGCCGGCCTCGGCCTGCCTGGCCAGCCGAATTCCATTCGGCGAACGCATAACCGCCGATCGCCTGCGCCGGGTTGAGGCGGCCGAGCTCGCGCTTCGAGCGCTCGGCTTTCGCCAGGTCCGCGTCCGCGACTTCGGAAGCCACGCCAGGGTGGAGGTCGAGGCAGTCGAGCTTAGCGAGCTGCAGAGCCGATCGGGCGATGTCCAGACCCGTCTCGTCGAACTCGGGTTCGAGAGTTGGTCGTCCGCGGCGTACGCGGGGACCGGCGCGGGAGACAGCCCAAATGCCTGACGTCTACGCCGCCGGGTTGGAGGATCTGCTGCGAGGGGTCTCCGAGGGCACGGTGCCGGTCTCCGAAGCGCTCGAATCGCTGCGCCGGCTACCGTTCGGCGACCTCGGCTTCGCCCGGGTCGATCATCACCGCGGCATACGGCAGGGTGTTGTGGAGTTCGTGTACGCGCCCGGCAAGACGCTCGACCAGTTGCTCGCGATCGTCGAAGCGCAGCTGGACCACGACGAATCGAGTGTTGTCGTGACCCGCGTCGCGGCCGAGCAAGCCACCGCGATCCGCGCTCTCGCCCAGACGCGCGGTCTGGAGACCACATGGCACGAGCGTCCCGGGCTGTTGGCCATCCCCCGGGCCGTCCCCGAGACGCGAGGGCGGCTGCTGGTGCTCACCGCCGGAACCTCGGACCTGCCGGTAGCCGAGGAGGCCGAGACGGTGGCCAGGCTCCTCGGGGCGGGCGTTCAAGTGATCGCCGACGTCGGCGTCGCCGGGCTGCACCGACTTCTCGCCGAAGGGCCCCAGATCGAGCAAGCCGACGCGATCGTCGTCGTTGCGGGTATGGACGCAGCCCTCGCCAGCGTCGTCGGCGGTCTCGCACGCGTTCCGGTCATCGCCTGTCCAACGAGCGTCGGCTACGGTTCGACCTTCGGCGGATTGAGCGCACTGCTGGCGATGATCTCCTCCTGCGCGCCTGGAGTAGCCATCGTAGGCGTAGACGACGGCGTCGGGGCGGGCACCGTCGGCGCACTCATAGCTCGGGGCCGGGTGGCCTGAGGGCGGCGGCCCGACCTAGATCGTCATCGCGCTGAAGCCGCCGTCCACGCGGACCAGGGCTCCCGTTACGAAGCCGGAGGCACGCTCCGAGGCGAGCCAGATCATCGTCCCGACCAGCTCCTCGGCCTCGCCCAATCGGGCCGCGGGGGTGTGGCGGATGATCGACTCGACGCGGGCATCGTCGAGCAGCTTGCGGTTCTGCTCGGCCGGGAAGAACCCCGGCACGATGGCGTTGACCCGGATCTTGTGTGGCGCCAGCTCGCGGGCCAGGTAGCGGGTCAGGATGTTGACTCCCGCCTTGGACACCGAATACGTCAGAACGCGTGAGAGCGGCACTTCCGAGGATGTCGAGGAGAAGTTGATGATCGACCCGCCCTGCCCGCGATCGACCATCGCCTTGCCGAAGATCTGGCAGGCCAGCAGGCACGAGGTCAGATTCACCTGGAGGACGCGGTTCCACTCCTCGAGTTCGAGTTCAAAGAAGGGCGTCCCGCTGTTGATGCCGACGGCGTTCACGAGGATGTCGACCGGTCCGAGCGCGGCTTCGACTGCCTTCTGCGCCGCTTCCACAGACGCCTTATCCGAGGCATCCAGCACGAACGCGGCCGCCTTGACGCCCTTCGCCTTGAGCGCCGCCACAAGCTCGTCCGCGCGCTCCTGCGAGCGATCCAGGACCGCGATTGCGGCGCCCGCATCGCCAAAGCCGCGGCAGACCGTGCCGCCGAGAACGCCGGCGCCGCCGACTACCGCGGCCACTCGGCCGGTAAGGTCGAAGAGGCCGGTGCCCGAGGCCGAGCCGGCGGTTGGGACGCTGCTCATCGAGATGCTCCTTTCGCCGCTGCCCGTCCGGCGGCCTGTGAGAACGGTCGCAAGTGGCGGCCGATGTGGGCCTCGAGGTTGGCCCAGTACTGCTCGCGCATTGACCAGATGGTCGCGCGCACGTCGTCGCCGAGCACGGCATCGTCGTGAAGAACCGCGCCGTACGTGACGTGGAGAATCTCGCGTGTGTTCGAGTCGCTCAGCAGACTCGCCAGCGACTCGGCCGATGCCCCTTCGGGTGACGGCGCGCCGGCTGCGTTCGCCGAAACGTGGTAGCTCGCCCTGGCCTTCGTGTACGCCCCGAGAGCCACCCGCCAGATTCGGCGCATGAGTTCCGGGTCGGCGGCCGCGATCGTCTCGAGGGCGACGAGGTAGCTCGTGCCGGACGTCTTGAGATGGAGCCGGTCGCGAGTGCCACTAGCGACCGCGTCGTAGATCGAGAATTTGTCCGAGCCCGAGTGGACGCTCAACTTGTAGTCGCCCAGGCGACGGGCGATGGCGGCATGCACCGCAACGTCCGCCTCGAATTCGACCCGATCGCCCAGGTAGTCGATGCCCTTCTCGAACTCGCCGACGAAGCGCGGGGCGAAGCTGACCCAGCTGACGCCGAGTCGCTGGAGCTCGGTCGCAAGGTAGACGTGATCGATCGGCGTGGTCCGGTATTCGATCTCGTCGACGGCCACCTCGAACTCGAACGAGCCCGGGTCCAGGGCCGACGACAGGTGGCGATGCATCGTCGCGACCTGCACGACCGCGGCTCCGAACCGCGCCGCCGCAGCGCGCAGCGCAGCCGCCGGTAGTTCGAGCGGGCCGGAATCGAGGTCCAGCCGCTCGGGATAGCGGGCGGCGAATGCGGCCGGGTCGTCTCCCAGGCCGGCCCACGGAATCGCCGCAAACGCGGCGGCGATGGCGTCGTCCGGCGCGTCGGCCGGCAGGTCCGGCACCAGCTCGATCGGGTCTGCGGTGAACATGGTGCAGCCCGCATCTATCCCGGCGTCGATGTCCGCGACCGACTTGAGGTGGTCGGAGTCGGC
>CAZRUC010000187.1:0-5152 GCA_964603175.1 uncultured Anaerolineaceae bacterium | reverse complement strand
GCGCCACCGTCGTTGCTCGTCGACGCGTACTCCGAGGACGATGCGTTCGACTCGATAGCCACCGACAACGTCGGCGGTGCCAGGATGGCCATCGACCATCTCGTGGCGCATGGGCATCGCGAGATTGCCATTCTCGGCACATCGCCTCAGGCTTTCCCCAGTATCGTGCAGCGGCGCCGAGGCTACGAACAGATGATGGCCGAGTCGGGCCTGAAGTTGCGTTCCATCGACACCCCTTACTGGCCTCCGGAGACAGCCGCGACGGTTGGAGTCGAATACCTGCTATCTCATCCCGAGGTCACGGCCGTCTTTTGTGCGAACGACGCAGTGGCTGTGTCCCTCCTCCAAGCAGCCCGGCAGGTGGGTATCTCGGTTCCCGACCAGGTCTCGGTCGTCGGCTTCGACGATATCGACCTCGCCGGGTTCGTCTCGCCCGCGCTGACCACTATGGCCGTGGACAAAGTAGGCATGGGCCGTATAGCTGTGACTCTCCTCGCCCATCGTCTGGAGTTCGAGAACGAGTGCGTCACCCAGATTCTTGTGCGGCCTCGGCTCGTCGAGCGCCGCTCCGTCAGCCAGCTGGGGGGATTGTTTCTCGACAGCCAGGCCGTCAGCTTCCTCCAAGCGGAACCGGTTTGAACGAAAGGGCCCTGATGCAGTCCGTAAACGGAAACAGCCGAACCACTGTGGGCTCCGCCCCAATCGGCGCACTCCCGAACATCCCGTGGGAGGACCGGCCGGCCGCCAGTTCTGCGACCCTATGGCGCTCGTCTCAGAATCCGATCATCAAGCGCGACCATCTGGAGCGTTCGAACAGCATCTTCAACTCGGCCGTGGTGCCGTTCGGCGACGGGTTCGCGGGAGTCTTCCGTGTCGACGACACCACTCGTGAGATGAACCTGCATGCAGGCCACAGCCGCGACGGCGTCGACTGGGACATCGATCCCAAGACGATCAGCTGGATAGCGACCGACGAACGTATCGCGGAGATCCAGGACAGCTTCGAGCACGCCTACGACCCACGGGTCACCTGGCTCGAGGACCGCTATTACGTGACCTGGTGCAACGGCTACTTCGGGCCCACTATCGGGGTCGGCTACACCCACGACTTCGAGTCGTTCCACCAGCTCGACAACGCCTTCCTGCCTTTCAACCGCAACGGCGTCCTGTTCCCACGCCGAATCAACGGCAAATTCCAGATGCTCTCGCGGCCCAGCGACAACGGGCACACGCCGTTCGGCGACATCTACGTCTCGGAGAGCCCGGACATGGTCCATTGGGGCCGCCACCGCCACGTCATGGGCACGGTGCCCTGGACATGGCAGTCGACCAAGATCGGCGCAGGTCCGACTCCGATCGAGACACCCGAGGGCTGGCTGCTGATCTACCACGGTGTCCTCACTTCGTGCAACGGCTTCGTCTACTCGATGGGAGCGGCCTTGCTCGACTTGGACGAGCCCTGGAAGGTGATCGCTCGAAGCCGCGACTACCTGCTTTCGCCACAGGTCGAATACGAGCAAGTCGGAGACGTGCCGAACGTCGTGTTTCCCTGCGCCGCCCTGCTCGACGGACCGACCGGACGCCTCACGATCTACTACGGCGGAGCCGACACGGTGGTCTGCCTGGCTCACGGCTACCTGCCCGAGGTCCTCGACTTCGTCAAGTCGCGCAGCTAGTCCGAATCGCGCGGCTTGTCCCTGGATCGGCCGGTAGGGGCTCGGCCACCCGGGTTTCGTGCGACCATGGCGCGACACTCATGCCGGAGGACGGATGGATTCGCGGCTGCTCGCGTTCATCGGCGTCGCCGCGCTGCTGACGATCGCGCCCGGGCCGGATATGGCCCTCGTGCTCCGCAACGCGCTGCGCGGCGGCCGCCCCACAGTCGTACCGACTGCCGCCGGCATTTGCAGCGGCCTGATCGTCTGGGGAGGGGCTTCGTCCCTCGGAGTGGCCGCCCTCCTGGCGACCTCGGCGCAGCTGTATCAGGGTCTCAAGCTCGCCGGCGCCGTTTATCTCGTCCTCCTCGGCGTCCTCGCCTTCCGGGCCGCGTTGCGCGCGGGCGGCAGCGATGAAGCCGCCGGCGGGTTGCCGCAGCGGTCCCGTCGGAGCGCGTACAGGCAGGGCCTGCTGACCAACCTGCTCAACCCCAAAGTCGGGGTCTTCTATGCCACGTTCCTGCCGCAGTTCATCTTGCCGGGCCAACCAGTCTTCGCGACGTCGGTCATGCTCGCCTGCATCCACGCCGCGCTGAGCCTGACGTGGCTGACGATCTACGGCTACGGTGCAAGCCGGCTCGCGGACGTGATGGGCGGCCGCCGCATCCGACAAGCCCTGGAGGCGGCGACGGGAACGGTCCTGGTCGCGTTCGGCTTGCGCCTCGCCGCGGATCAGGTCTGACGTCCACCTGCTCCCGTATCAGCCGGCGATCGGTTCCGGATGCCCGAACAGGTAACCCTGAGCAAACTCGACTCCCAGACGCCGCAGCGCGGTCGCCTCGTCTTCCGACTCCACTCCTTCGGCGATGAGATGGCAGCGGCTCCTCAGGGCGAAGTACACGAGACCGGCCACGAGCGCCTGGCGGAGCTCGTCGACGTCGATTGCCCGGACGAGGCTGATATCCAGCTTCGCGAACGCCGGTCGCAACTCGAGGATGTGGCGCAGGCTCGAGTAGCCCGCCCCGGCGTCATCCACGGCAAGCTCCACATGGCCGAGCGCCTCGATGCCCTTGCGGAGCCCTGTGTAGTCGTCGATCGGGACGTGTTCGGTCAACTCGAGGATGAGTCGTCGAGTCGTCGTCTGCATCATCTTTCGGAGCCGAGGGCCGCTCTCGATCACAAGGCCCGGGGACATGTTGAGAGTCAGGAACGCTTCTTCGGGCAGTTCGGAGGCCGCCGCGAGAGCCGCCTCGATCGTCGCGAACTCGTATGCGTGCCCGAGTCCCATGGATGCGGCTTCGATGAATCGCAGGTCCGGTCGGGTGCCATCGTGGAACCTGGTCAGAGCCTCATATCCGACGATGGCAACGGATCCGAGGTCGACTATCGGCTGGAAGACGGGATGGAACTCCCGCGCGGTGAGGGTGCGCTTGAGCCGCGATTGCACCAACGCGATATCGCGCCGATCGGCGAGAGCCGGTCCTGCGACTGCGCTCAGAATGCTCGCGTAGTCGATCACGGCGGCCAGCAGACTCGACTTCCGAGCCAGCGTTGGCCGGTGCCCCTGAGGGCCAATGCCGAGCCAGAGCAAGCCGACGGGCTCGTCGCCCGCATAAATCGGGGCTCCCGCGCCGACGTCGATGTCGGCTGGGGCGAACGAAGCACTGAGCATGCCGTCCTGCGTCAGCACAACATCCTCGGCCCAAGGACCCTGACGCGCCTTGGACACGTAGCGACGCGACAGACTCGGACCGAGGAGCGCCCCACCACGACGAACACCGGCGATTCGGCTGTACGTAGCAAGCTCGCGAAGACGGCCGCCGCGAAGGAACTGCGTCACGGCAATGAAGTCGCATTCGGTTCGTCGCGCCAGCTCATCGACCACGGTCTCGGCAGCCTCCTCGGGCGTCGGCTTGAGGGTCAGATGGCCAAGTGCCTGGACGACTGCCGAACGACGGCGGACCTCCTCCTCGACCGCGGTGGACCACGCCGCGTCATTCCGAAGGTGCGCTCTCACGCGCGCCACGAGTTCATCGAGCTGGACGGGCTTCGCGAGGTAGTCGTCGGCCCCGGCGCCGAGACTTGTGACGAGGTTGTATTCGGCGCCGTTGCCGGTCAATAGGATTACCGGCAGGGTTGCCGTCTGCGGTCGCTCGCGGAGCGCGTGGACGACATCCGTGCCGGACATGCCGGGCAGTCCCACGTCGAGAACCACGAGGCTGATGTCCTCGACGTCTATCACGGCGAGCGCGGCCTCGCCGCTGGAGACTGCGAGGACCGTGAAACCTGCGCGGCGGAGGCGCAGCGCCAAGAGCGTGCAAATGCTGCTGTCGTCATCGACGACAAGGATCCGACCGTCCGTGTCGGCCGAACCCACTGTAGTTTGGAGGCGATCGACCGTTGAGCTGGTCACTGGTCCGCACCGCCCGATTGCTCGGCCCCAAGACGGGCGCGCCGGACCGCGGTGGTGAGCTGTGATGAGGTTACCGGCTTCGATACGAATGTCGCGCCCCGGGCTGCCACGCGTTTGAGGTTGAGCGTCTCAGCCGTGTAGCCCGAGAGGAGAACTACACCGACACGCGGATACTGGTCCATGGTCCATTCAGCCAGCTCGATGCCTGACATCATCGGCATGATGACGTCGGTGATCAGCACTTCGATGGGCTCTTCGCCTTCCGCCAACCTGGCCATCGCCTCGGCGCCGCCAGAAACCGCGATCACCTCGTACCCGGCTCGGGTGAGCAGCTGCGTCGTCATGTCGCGGACGATGCGATCGTCCTCGACGACAAGGACGCGGCCGGATCCGTTGGCGGCCGTCGCGGCGACCATCGGCAGTGCGGTGGTTACCGCAGAGTCGATCCTCGGGAAGTAGAGCTTGAAGGATGACCCGATCCCCGGCTCCGAGTAGACCCAGATATGGCCGCCGGCCTGGCGGACGATCCCGTAAGTCGTGGCCAGCCCGAGGCCGGTCCCTTTGCCAGGCTTCTTCGTAGTGAAGAACGGCTCGAAGATACGTTCGCGCGTCGCGCGGTCCATTCCGACTCCGGTGTCGGTGACCGAAAGGAGGACGTAGGGACCGGCCCTCACATCGAGATGGGCAACGGCGTAGGGCTCATCGACCAACACGGTCTCAGTCTCAATCGTCACCGCTCCTCCGTCGGGCATAGCGTCTCGAGCGTTGACGACGAGATTGACGAGGATTTGGTCGAGTTGCCCGGCATCGGCTCGGATGCAACAGGCCTCTCGGTCGAGCTTGACGACCAGCCGCATGTTTTCGCCGATCAGCTTGCTCACCATCGGCACGAGGCCATCGACGGCTGCATTCAGGTCGAGCACGCTCGGACTGATGACCTGCTGACGACTGAACGCCAGCAGTTGCGCGGTGAGCAGGGCAGCGCGTTCGGCTGCCTGGGTGATTGCGTTGACGCTGAGCAGCGCGCCGTCGGGGTCGAGCCGAGGCCGATTCCTCGGGGCAAGATCGCCGCTGAGGAGCTCAG
>CAZRUC010000186.1:0-5155 GCA_964603175.1 uncultured Anaerolineaceae bacterium | reverse complement strand
TGCGACCTTCGGCTCCGGAGGCCGACGCTCTATCCGCTGAGCTACAGGCGCGCGGCCCGACGCGGACTCGGTCGTGCAGCGACCGGCCGTGCGGGAGGCAAGGATAGCAGCGGCGCGCCGGGGTGGGGAGGCGGGCGCCGACGCCGCGCCCCGGCCCAGGATCGCCCACTGAAACGGCCACGGTGCCCGGCTGCGACCCGGCCCCGACTTGGCCCAGAATCCGAAGCGGCTCCCGAAGGAGCCGCTTCGTTGCTGTCCCGGTGAACTCCGGCCCACCGAGGTGAGCCGTCTTTCTGCCGCGTTACAAAGGCATCTATCACGTCGGCTGCACCGACTACCCTAACCCGACCTACCCATGACCTTGTAACTGGGGCAGCAGGCTGACTGGCAGCTTCTAAAGTCTACAGCCCTTCTAGCCTTCATTCCAAGGGTTTTGGCGGTCAGTTCGGTTAAAATCCCGCAACCTTCGGCTGGAATTGTTGGGGGAATGTTGCGCTCTCCGAAACAAGCTCCCCGGAGACGCGCCCGCCTAGTCTTCGATCTTGACAGTTCGCATCGCCGTCGGTTCGAGCGGTCGATCTCGACCGTCGCGCTTTGACTTGGCGATTGCGTCGACGACGTCCAGGCCGGTAGTGACCTGTCCGAACAGCGTGTACTTCTTGGGCAGCGTGCCGCCCGACAAGTCTTCCAGGCAGATGAAGAATTGGCTGCCGTTGGTGTTCGGGCCGGCGTTCGCCATCGCCACGGCGCCACGGACGTAGTCGCCCTCGAAAGGCTCGTCGGCGAACTTGTAGCCCGGTCCACCGGTGCCCAGCGCGCCGATGTCGAGCTTGTCGATGTGTCCGTACTGGCCGTCGCCGCCCTGCAGGACGAAGCCCGGGACGATGCGGTGGAAGATGACGCCGTCGTAGTAGCCCTTGCGGGCCAGCTCGACGAAATTGCCGGCAGCCTTCGGGGCGCCCTTCACGTACAGCTCGATCTCGATGACACCCTTGTCGGTGTCGATAGTCGCCTTGGTCATCACTATCTCCTGAGTGGGGCAGCCCTGCGCTACGGCGTGGTTACGGTCGTGCTGGTGATGACCGCGGGCTGAAGCGCCATGTCGGGGTTGTTGCCGTTCTTCGGTGCGCCGCCGACCGGGATGGTCGCGATCTTGTCCACGACGTCCAAGCCGCTCGTAACCGACCCGAAGATGGCGTATCCGGGCGTGATCTGGGCCAGCGTATTTGTGTCGCTGAGAACGATGAAGAACTGCGAGCCGCCCGAGTTCGCCGCGCCGGTGTTCGCCATGGCCAACGTGCCGCGCTTGTAGGGCAAGCTCACCTTGTCGTCCGTGACCGTCCAGCCGGGTCCGCCCTGGCCGAACTGATCGGGCACGAGGCTGGGCAGCCGGGCGTACTGGCCGTCGCCCGCCTGGATGACGAAGCCGGCGATGATGCGCTGGAAGATGAGATTGTCGTAGAAGCCGCACTTCGCGAGACCAATGAATGCGCCGGCGGCGTTGGGGCCGTCGTCGGCTACCACCTTGATCACGATGTTGCCGAAGTTGGTAGTCATCGTGACGGTGGCCGTTGTGCCTGCCGTCATGGCAGCCGGAGCCGTGGTCGGGCAGCCGCTCGGGCTGGGGCCGAGGGTGTAGGCCGGCGCCGACGGCGCGATCGTCGGCATGGCAGTGGCCGACGGGGTCGGCGCCACGTTGGGCCCGCAGGCCGCTACGAACACTGCCACGAAACAGACGGGCGCGAGCCGGCGTGCGAGTGACGGGAGTTGGGCGAGGATCATGCGGCGGTCTCCAGCGCTTTCGCGAAGTCTATGGCTCCGGATAGGAGCGGCTCTCCGAGGATGATGCCTGCGATCGAAGCGTCGCGCAGGCCCTTTATGCCATCCAGATCTACGGACCCGCCCGCGACGAAGATCTCGGCGCGGAGCATACGCGTCAGCCCTGAAAGGAACGCCAGGTCCGGACGAGCTCCGCCTTGCGACAGGACGAGCCGGTGGACACCCATGTCCACGAGCTCGCCGGCCAGTTCCACGAGGCTTGGCGGCGCGGGTCGGTGCCAAGGATACGCGGCCAGACGCTCCGGGCGCGTATCCAAGCCGACGGCCAGCCAGTCGCCGGCCACGGCCAGGCACTCGCGCAGCACGTCAGGTGTGTCGGCGATAGCCATCGACACCACCACACGCGTCGCTCCGGCGGCGAAGGCGAGCCTGATGTTGTCGGCTCCTTCCATGCCGCCGGCGACCTGGAGCGGCACCGCCACGCGCGAGGCGATGCGGCCCATAGCCTCGAGATTCACGGGCCGCGCGGCACGGGCGCCGTCCATGTCCACGATGTGCACCAGCGTGGCGCCCTGGGACACGAATCGTTCGGCGATGCGCTCGGGGCGGTCGGTCGGCGAACCTTCGCCGGTCGCGGCACCGGGCCAGTGGACCAGGCGAGAGCGGCCGTTCTCGACGTCGATCGAGGGGACTACCTCCACAGGGCGCTACGCCCCAGCGTCCAGCAGGCGGCGATGGAAGCTGATCGGCAGCGAGCCGTTGCGCAGCAGCGTGTCGTGGAATCGCTTGAGGCTGAACCCGGCCCCGAGCTTCTTCTGCTCGTCCGCGCGGAGTTGGAGCAGCAGGACCTTGCCCAGCAGGTAACTCAACTGGTAGGTCGGTGTGTAGGTGTAGCGGAACACCTCGGCCTGGGCGTTGGCGTGCTCGAAACCCGTGTGCTCGACCAGGAAGGCGGTCGCTTCGTCCACGCTCAGCTCGCCGCGGTGCATCCGCACGTCGAGGATGATCCGGCAGGCCCGCCAGATCGCGTCGGTGTGCATCGCCAGCAGGAATTCCGGGCCCGCGTCGAAGCCTTGCTCGCGCATCATCTGCTCGGAATACATGCCCCAGCCTTCCACGAACTCCGGGGCGTCAGTCATCAGGCGCACCAGCGACGGATGCGCCACGGCGGCCGAAAGCTGGAGGTGGTGGCCCGGATAGGCCTCGTGGACGCTGGTGTTGCTGATCGAGGCCCAGTAGTGCTCGCGCATGGCGTTCGGGTCGTTGCCGACCGAGGGCGTAACGATGTAGATGCCGGACGGGTGCTTGTCGAACTTGGGCGGCTCGAAATAGGCTGCGAACGGGATGACCGTGCGCAGGTATTCGGGCGTCGGCATGACCGAGATCTGCTCGCCGGGTGGCATCGTGGCGATATCGTGCTCGATGATGTGAGCGCGGGCCCGGTTCATGGCATCGCGGTAGCCGGTCAGGGCTTCCTCGAAAGTGGCCGGGTGCTTCGACTTGACGCGGTCCACTACCGTCGGCTCGTCCACGCTGGGATCGATGCCGCGGGCGTCCTCCACGCGAGCCGCCTTGTTCAGAGCGAGCTGCTGGTGGCCGATCTCGAGGATTTGCGAAGCGTCGAGGCCGTCGAACGCGCGCAAGCCGACGAGCTCGTCGTAGGCGTCCGAACCGAGCGCCCAACTCTCGACGGTCGAACCCATGCCCGCCTTTAGCCGATCGACGTAGGCGACGACTCCGGCCGAAGCGGTCTCGACCGCCTTGTCGAGTCGAAGTTGGGCGTGCTCGTCGAGCACCCCGTGACCCGCAACCTTGATCTCCTCGAACAGGAACGGGATCTGCTCGCCCGAGTCGATCTCCAACTCTTGCCACAGGCGCACCTGCGGCGCCGTGGCGCGGGTCCAATGCTGGTCGAGAAGCGCGGGGATGGCCTCCAGGCGCGAAGTCAGCGAGCCCAGCCGCTCCCCGAGCGGCGCGAAGTCGCGGGCGAAGATGCTGAAGAGCGCGTCTCCGACCTGGTCCATCGCCGTGGAGCGGCGCTCCCAGACTCGGTGAACCTCCGCGTCGAAGAGGGAGCGGCGGGCGTTGTGGATCGCCAGCTCGCGCTCGAGGCGGACACTCTCCGAAAGGCCGGCCGGATCGAGCCCGACCAGCTCGCGCAGAGTGCGGTGCGAGTCCGCCAGCTCCCCGACGATGGCGTCGCGAGTGGCGTCGTCGAGCCGGTCATCCGCATCGTGAATCCCGAGGTAAGTGGCGTAGATCGGGTGGTTCGAGACGAGCCGGCGAAAGTCCGCGTCGACGATGTCCCAGAACTGGCCGTCGAGCGGACCCGGGGCCGGAGTCGAAGCGGGACGCGGTAGAACGAGCTCGGCCATTCAACGCTCCATTGCTGTCGCGGCCACACGACCGGTGGCCTGGGTGGAAACTTCACGGAGAGCCTCGGCGCAGGCGCCGATCACGCGCTCCACGTCCGCGCCCGTCACGCCGTAGTGAGTCACGGCCCGGATCGTGCCGTGGGCATATTCGACCATCAGGACGCCGCGGCTCCGCAGCGCTTCGAGGAAGGCAGCCCGATCTCGGCCGGCGCCCAGGCGGAAAACGACGAAGTTGGTGACGGCACGGTCGGGGTCGAGCCGTCCCGGCTCCGGTTGGGCCAGTCCGCCCGGCGACTCGATGCCGTCCAGCGCGGCCAGGCCCTCGGCCAGCCGCCGCGCAGTGGCATGGTCTTCGGCCAGCCGCTCGATCATGCCGTCCGAGCCTTCGCCGAGGGCCACGAGCCCTGCCGCCGCGAGGATGCCGACCTGCCGCATGCCGCCGCCGACGAGCTTGCGGCCTCGGCGGGCCCGCGCCACGAAGTCCTTGCGCCCGACGACGAGCGAGCCGATGGGGCAAGCGAGGCCTTTCGAGAGGCAGAACGTCACGGAATCCGCCGGAGCGGCGAGCGCGAGCGGCGTTAGCCCGAGCGCGACAGTGGCGTTGAAGAAGCGCGCGCCGTCGACGTGCAGCGGGACGCCGTGGGCATGCGCGATGCGGGCGACGGCGTGCGTATATTCGAGCGTGAGCGGCCTACCCATCGTATGAGCGTGAGTGTTCTCCAGCTCCACCAGCCCCGTGATGGGCTCGTGCAAATCGCGCGGATCGCGAAACGCGCCCTCGAGCTCGTCGAGGTCGAATGTGCCGTCGGGTCGCTCCTGCATCTGCCGGACGGACGTGCCCACGACTACCGCATGGCCCGCCTGCTCGTCCGAAACCAGGTGCGTCGTGGCTCCGGCGATCGTCTCCTGGCCGCGCCCCAGATGGCCGAGCTGCGCCACGAGGTTTCCCATCGTGCCGCTGGCCACGAACAGCCCGGCTTCCTTGCCGAGCAGCTCGGCGC
>CAZRUC010000185.1:1584-5162 GCA_964603175.1 uncultured Anaerolineaceae bacterium | reverse complement strand
AGGTGGACTACCGCCACGAGCGTTGCGAGGAACAGCCACGCGGGCATCGCGAGAAGCCCGGTCAACCACGGCGGTGCGCCCAGGTTCGCGAGGAAACCCGCGACGAACGCCACCGCACCCGCGGCCATCGCCGGAGGCACGAGCGGCACGGCGACGAGATTGGCGAGGGGCGCCACCAGCGCGAGCCTTCCAAAGGTGAGAAGCGCGATCGGCAGTGTCGCGGCCTGCGCCGCCAGCGAAACGCCGAGGCTCTCACGGATCGAGCCCGGAAGGCGCGGCCACCTCGCCTCCAGACGTTGCGACAGTGGCGAGCCCCACACGACCAACCCGGCGGTTGCGGCGGCCGAGAGCTGGAATCCGACGTCGGCGGCCGTTGCCGGCTCGACGAGCAGGAGCATCGTCACTGCCCAAGCGAGTCCCACGATCACGCGCGATCCGCGGCCGCTCTCGACGGCGAGCAACGCCACGCCGGCCATGAGAGCGGCCCGGACCACCGACGCCGACGCTCCGGCGAAGAGTGTGTACGCGACGATCGCGAGGATCGTTACGATGGCCCGCCGCCTCCGGCTGACTCGGGTCCGCAACGCCGCTGCCACCATCGCCGCCACGATCGCGATGTTCCAGCCCGAAATGGCGACGATGTGGCTCACTCCGGAAGTGGTGAAAGCTGCTGCCACCTCCTTGTCGACGCGGTCGCGCAGCCCGATCAGGATGGCTGCGGCCAGCCCTCCTTCGGGCTCGGGCAGCACGCGCTGGAGGGCGTCGCCGGATGACTGCCGCAGCGCCTCGAGCCGCCCCGCCGGGGAGTCGTCGTGGCGAAGCAGCGTGAGGCCCGTCGCGTTGCAACTCGCGGCGATGCCCTGGGCGTCGAGGTAGCGGTCGTAGTCACTATCGGTGAGGGCACGGACGCGGCCCGTCCACGAAATCACGTCGCCGTATGTGAGGCGAGGGTATGCGGGCATCAGGGCGGAGCAGCGCAGGGGCGGATCGGCGAGGTCGATGGCCGCGACTTGCTGTCCGCGGGTCGTGTGGGCGCTCTCGACCGTGGCCTGCCACGTGCCGGTTCCGGTGGGGAATGGCGTCGGCCCGGGCGATCCGGAACCGCTCACCGCGACTCCTGCGGCGAGCCGCCCGGCCACGAGCACGGCACCCAACGCCGCGATTGCTGCGAATCGCGCCACTCTGGCGCGGCCCACGGCTTCGAGGGCGCACGCGCAAACCGCGAGTCCCGCAGCCACGACCGCCGCGACGGCAACCTCGTAAGCCGCAGCCCCACCGATAGGCGCATAGGAGCTGGCGCCCGCCGCCGCGATCACGCCGACCGCGAGCCATGCGGGGCGAGGCAGCATTCTCAGCTCACCGTAACCAGATCCCGGAGCTTCGCCAGAGTCGCCGCGGACACGACCTTGCGCGTGACGAGGTCATCCACCGATCCAAACGGCTGCTGCTCGCGGGAGGCCAGGATCTTGGCCGCGGTCGCCGGCCCGATGCCCGGCAACGAGTCCAGCTGCTCTGCGGTAGCCGAGTTCAGGTTCATCAGCCCCGCGGCCACACGCCCCGAAGGCGACGCCGCGACTGCCACTCCCGTCGAGGCCGCCGCGTCCTCCCGCCTCGGCACACGGACGACCTCGCCGTCCTGGAGCTTGGCAGCGAGATTGAGCTGAGCCTCCACCTGACGCGGGTCGACATCCGGCGAGTAGCCGCCGGCCGCGGTGATCACGTCCGCGGCCCTCGAGCCCTGCGGCAGCGAGTACACGCCGGGGCGTGCGACCGCACCCGCCACCTCCACGACCAGCATCGGCTTCGAGGCGATAGAAGACGGCGCGGTGCTGCTCTCGCCGCTCGACACGACCTCTACTTGCCCGCCCTGCTGGCTCATCGCGAGGACGATCACACCGAGGCCGCACACGACGAGGCCGACCGCGGCCGCGAGAAGCAAGAGCAGATTCGCCGGTCGCGGCTTCTCGGGCGGGCGCGCGGCTTCGGCCGTCGGCGGCCCTTCGAGCGCCCGCCACGGCGAGTTCGTATCCATCGGCATCTCCGATCGATTGTTCGGGCGGGGTTGCCGCGAACGCTATCGGAGCGCCCTTATCTGCCGCTTATTCCGCGCTTAGGCCGCCGGGTCTGCGCCCAACTGGAGCCGCTTGCTACGGCTCCCGCTCTACGATCTCCTTCAGGTACGCGTCGATCTCCGGCACCGAGCGGAGGGCGCGCTCGAAGTAGCTGTTGACGGCCCCGAGCGCGGCGTCCTGGACGCCGGCCATGTCGTCGACGCGATCCGCCTCGGCGCCGCGCTTCTGGATCGAGTTCCGCAGCTTGAGCAGGTGGCCGACCATCTCGGCCTCCTCGGGTCCGTCGAGCGCCTGGATCGCCGACATGATCAGCGTGTCGACCTGCTCGGTCATCGTTTCGGCATCGAAGGCGTCGCCCGAGTCGGCGGCGTCGTTGACGGTTTGGATGATCGCCGCCACCTGATAGAGCGCCGTGATCGGCTCGTCGAACAGCTCGCGGATGTAGGCGGCTTCCGCGTAGCGGCCGCTCATACGAAAGACGTTGTACAGGCGCCGCGCGACCTTGCCGTAGCTGGGATGCTGGACCGTGTACTTCCAGATTTCGTGCTCGAGCGCCTCGACGTAGTCGTCGACGGTGTCGGCGGACAGCTCCTTGACCAGCTTCGAGAAGATCGGCATCGTCCCGGTGTCGAGGTAGACCTCCTGGAAGTAGGGGTCGAGGAAACCATCCAGGGGCACGATCTTCCCGTCCGGAGCCTCCCATGTTGGGTCCAGGACGTTGCTGGCGTTGGCGAGCTTGCCCCGTGTGGAGTCGGCGATGACCCAGTCGAGCTTGCACCAGCCGGGTTCGCGGGTCGCGTCCGCCCAGGTGTAGACGGCCTTCGTGCCGTCCATCAACTCGACGTCCATCTGCCCGACCCGAACCTCCTCGGGCGTCCACGACATCGGCGACTTCACGCCGACGGGCTTTCCGCCCTTCTTCGCCTCGACCGGATGCTGGCCGAACTTGACCTCCCAGAGCCGGTGGCCGGGCCCGCTTGCCGTGGCGAGCGCCTTCTCGCGAATCATGTCGGCCAGGATCGAGCAGGCTTCTTCGCGCGTACCGGCCTGGATGTTGATGCGCTCGAAGAAGTCGCAATCGGCCGGGAACGTATTGATCTTGCTCTGGGCGGCGGAGCCGGATATCGAGAGCGCGGTGAGCACTTCGGGCGGCCGATCCTCGAAGCCGACGATCTTGCCCATCTCGCGGAAGCGGGCGAGATCGGACGGCGCGAAGTCGAGCATGGAAACGCGATGGCCGTAGACGCCGGTGTCGACGTCGACGACGAGATCGCCGCCCAATGCCTCGGCCTGCATGGCCGCCACCCAATCCTGGGCCTCTTGCTCGTCGAGCTCGACGCCCAGACGCTGCGCTGACTCGACCACTCGGGCGATTGCGGCCGCGTACCCGCGACTCTTCGAGGTCGTGTCGGCTCCCGCCGGCTGGCTCACGTTCCCTTGCTCCATGGCGACGCTCCTCCTCACGATTCGACCCACGGCTTTCCCCTGGCCGCATTGTACGGCGGG
>CAZRUC010000185.1:0-1484 GCA_964603175.1 uncultured Anaerolineaceae bacterium | reverse complement strand
CGGAGCACAACAATGCCGCTCTCGTTCAGGATCTCCAGATTCGGGCTGAAGCGTGCTCGGTAGCCGGCCGGCCACAAGACCTCATCGCGGCCCCCGCCGACACTGTTCTCCAGCCAGGCAACGTACGGATCGTTCGGGCTGCCGTGGAGAACTGCGTCAAGGCCGACCCCGGCGCAGATGGTGTCTGGAGTCTCCAGCCAGTTCGTCGTCGGGAGGGCGATCAGCCCATCCGGCAGGGAAGGCTTGGGCGATGGTGGATATGGGGAGTTGGCGGCAGACACGAAACCCCAGCCGCCCGCGCCGATCAGCCGTGCGTTCGAATCTTCGAGGACCATCCAGCCGCTGTCGCCGGCGCCCCAAGGCATAGGGGGAAAGCTGGGCGCCGGCCCCATGACCTGTACGTACCAGAGCACGGCCTCGGCGATGCCGCTGGGACCGTCGTGTTTCCCCGTCAGCGACCCGAGGTCGTACAGCGTAAGAACCTTCATCGACCGGATCTCGTCCGTCGCCGCCAGCGACGGGCGCAGGGCTGCGATCACTTGGTTTGCCGTCAGGCGCGGCTTGAGCTCTGCGCCAGCAGAGTCGAGCCCAATCGAAACGCTCGGCCCGCCGGGGTTGCTGAAGACGGCCGCCCGGAGCGCGACTCCCCCAACGAGGGTCGCTGCGATAAACACAACGACACTCCCCGCCAGGACCGTCCGCGGTCGACGACGAAAGAACCCGATCGCTCCGGCTGCCGGTCTGACCATTAGCGCCCTCCCTCCAGACGACTACTTATGCGAACTTGTCGCCCGCGTGGATCACGCGTGGGCCGCTCGCCGTCCGGTGCCGCTCGCCTGGGAGGCGATAGGCGTTAGTGAAAAGGCATCCCGAGAGCGATCGAAAGCCCCATCACCACCTCGACCACCGCCAACGCAAGACACAGCCTCGCCCACAGACGATCTCGCCAGCGAGCAAAAGGCTCAGCGGCACGGGTCGACCGTTGCCAAAGTACGGCCGCGCCGGCCACGGTCAACGGAACCGCCAGGAAGAACACGCTAAGTTCGTCAGCCATCGCTTCCCCTTCGGGCTAGGCCCTCCGCGGCCTCCCTACCGGACGACGATGTTGACGAGCTTGCCACCCGCGTGGATCACCTTGAGCGGCTGCTTTCCGTCGAGGGCGGCGACGATCTTGGGGCGCGCCAGAACCAGCCGCTGCAGCTCCGCCTCGGCGATGCCGACCGGGACCGTGACCCGATCGCGCAGCTTGCCGTTGACCTGGACCGGGACTTCGCGTTCGTTTTCGGCAGCGGCAGCTTCGTCCACCGCCGGCCAGGCCTGCGTATGGATCGACGACCATGCCTCTCCTCGGGTTTCGGCCAGCCGCGACCACAACTCCTCGGTGATGTGCGGCGCGGCTGGCGCAAGCATGAGCAGCAGCATGCTGACCGCCTCGTTCCACGCCGCGTTGCCCGCCGCAACCGTCCCGCGATACCGCTGGAGCA
>CAZRUC010000184.1:0-5174 GCA_964603175.1 uncultured Anaerolineaceae bacterium | reverse complement strand
TTGAGCATGATCGAGCTGACGCTGTTGACCGCCACGGCATAGCGCAGCGGAACGGCGTCGAACCAGCCGACCCGGCGCCGCCGCCCGGTCGTCGTCCCGAACTCGCGGCCGCGGTCGATGATCCCCTCGCCGATCTCTTCGGTCAGCTCCGTCGGGAACGGACCGGCCCCGACGCGCGTGGCGTAGGCCTTCATCACGCCTATGACTTCGTCGACCTGGAGCGGCCCGATTCCTCCGCCCGTGCAGGCGCCGCCTGCGATCGGGTTGGATGAAGTCACGAAGGGATAGCTGCCGTGGTCGAGGTCGAGCAGCGTCCCCTGCGCGCCCTCGAAGAGCAGGTGCTCGCCGCGCGCGAGAGCCTGCTGGACGAGCATCGTCGTGTCCGCCAGATGCGGCTCGAGCCTTCGGCCCCATTCGGTCGCGAGGGCGACGAGGTCCTCGAGGTCGAAGACGTCGACCCGATGCTGGCGCTGGAGAGTGGCGTTCTTCTCCGGCAGGATTCGGGCGAGCTTGCTGCGAAGCGCGTCGCCGTCGAGCAGGTCCTCCATCCGGATCCCGATCCGCCAGGCTCGATCGGCGTACGCCGGCCCGATCCCACGCCGCGTGGTGCCGACGGCAGCCTGAGCCAGACGCGCCTCCATGGCCCCGTCCAGGGCGATGTGGTACGGCATGATCACGTGCGCCTTGCGGCTGACTCGGACGCGCCCGACCTCGATCCCGCGGCTGGCCAGCATCTCGAGCTCGGCGATCAGCGTGGCGGGGTTGACGACCACGCCGTTCCCGATCACGGGGGCGATGTGCGGGTACAGCACGCCCGAGGGAACGAGGTGCAGCTTGAAGACCTCTTCCCCGAGCATGATCGTGTGGCCGGCGTTGTCTCCGCCCTGATAGCGGACGACGGCCGTCACGTGCTCGGCAAGGGCGTCGGTTGTCTTACCCTTGCCTTCGTCGCCCCATTGCAGGCCGACGATCACAGTGGCGGGCATCTATTCCTCCGCAGAAACGAAAAGGCCCTCGGCTGCACGGCCGGGGACCTGGGTAGACTGCCCCTCCGTCGGAGCTGCGGCGATAGCTCCTGAGGGAGCGAAGGTGGTGGTTCGTCTCACGGGGCGAACTGCACGCCTTCTCGGGGCAACGTGCACTCCTTGGCAATCTGGGGGGATCCTGGTCGCCGGCGCGGCCGACTCCAGGCACGCGGAAGTATAGCAGGCACAGAATCCTGACTGAACAGGTTCGGGCCTAGGGCTCGACTTCGGCGGACGCGTACATCTCGAGCGCCTCGGCGCCGCGTGTCCGCCATTCCGCTCCGATGGCCGCCGTGGCCGTGGCTCCCACGCGGCAAGCCCCCGCGGCGACCATAGCCAGCATGCGGTCGAGAGTGCGAATTCCGCCGGCCGCCTTGACCCCAACGTTGTCGCCCACGATCCGCCGCATCAGGGCGATCTCCTCCGGCTCGGCGCCCCGGGGTGAGAAGCCGGTCCCGTTCTTGACGAACGCGGCTCGGGCCTCCAGGGAGATCCGACAGGCCATCTCGACCTGTTCCGGCGTCAGATACCCGGTCTCGAGGATCACCTTCACCGGCACCGGCGCGACCGCGTAGACGAGATCGGACAGCTCGTCGCGGACGACTCCGAAGTCGCCGGAGCGGAGCGCGCTGAAGTTGAGCACGACATCCAGCTCGACAGCCCCCGCGTCTACCGCGGCCATCGCCTCGCGCTTCTTGATCGACGCCGCATTCGTGCCGTGGGGGAAGCCGATCACGGTGCACGCGCTCACGGGCGTTCGGCGCAGACGCGAGACGACCATCGGCAGGTCGGCCGGCCGGCAGCAAACCGTGGCGGTCTGCCATTCCACGGCCACGTCGACGCCGGCCTCCACCTCTTGCCTGGTCATTTCCGGCCGAAGCAGCGAGTGGTCTATGAGGCCCATCAGGGTCGCCTCGTCGAGGCCACTCAGATTGGCGATTGGGCGGCGATTTGCCAGGCGCGGATTCATACGACTCATCCTCGATCAGGGCTCACGATGCCTGCCTTGCTATTGCGAGTGCGTGCGTGGCACCCGCATCTATGGCCACCACGCCGGTCGTTCCGGCGGGCACGTTCGTCTGGTTCTGGTCGTCGGCGCCCCAGGCAACCACGGTTCCGTCCGACTTGAGGGCCACGCTGAAGCTGCCGCCGGCCGCGACCGCGGTCACGCCCGAAGCGCTGTTGGGCACGTCCGTCTCGCCTTCTTCGTCCGCGCCCCAGCCGACAACCGAGCCGTCGGACTTGATGACGAGATTGTTCGCGTAACCGGCGCATATCGCCTTGACGCCCGAGAGGCCGGGCGGAACAGTGGCGACGCCGGTCGAAACGTCGGTCGGGAACTTGTCGCCCCAGGCAACCACGGTACCGTTGGACTCGAGGGCGAGGCTGAAGTCGTTGCCGGCCGAAACGGCAACCACGCTGGACAGGCCGGACGGCACGACCGACTCGCCATTGGCGTTGCCGCCCCAGGCCACGACCGTGCCGTCGGACTTGAGCGCGAGGCTGTGCTGGCTGGCCGCCGAGATGGCGACGACGTTCGAAAGACCGGACGGTGGGGTCGCCTGACCGTCGGTGTTGTCTCCCCAGCCAACGACCGTGCCATCGGACTTGAGAGCGAGGCTGTGCTGGCCACCGCCGGAGACGGCAACAACGCCGGTCAGCCCGGCCGGTACGTCGATCTGGCCCGATTCATCGTCTCCCCAGCCGACCACGGTGCCGGTGGACTTCAGCGCGAGGCTGAACTGATCGCCCGCCGAGACCGCGACGACGCCGGTCAATCCTGCCGGCACCTTCGCCTGTCCCTGGCTGTTGTCGCCCCACGCGATCACCTTGCCCGAGGGCATGGTCGCGGGGCTCGGAAGCGTGGGCATCGGCAGCTGGGAAGCGGCGGCGGAGTTTGCGGTTGTGGCGCCGGCGCCGCTCGGGGATGCTCCGGCACTCACCGACGAGGCAGTTTGGGAGCCTTCGACAGTGGCCGTGGGCGAGGGGGCTCCGCTGCCGCATGCGGCGATCGAGATCGCCAGCAAGCCCACCAGGGCGGCCAGACGGAGCGTCGTTGTGGCACCCCTCTGTGTGGCCATGCGGCCCTCCTCCCTCGGAGTCCGGAGCCGCGTCTCGTCTCCGCTCAGGTCGCTAGCAGCATACAGCGGGAAGCCTCGTCGGCTCGCGAGCGGTCCAGATCAGCCGGCCCTTCTTGCGCGGACCACCCCCGCCGGCCCCATAGCGAGCGCCGCGCACCAGACGAGCAGCCACCACCACGGAAACATCGGAAACAGGACCACCGGCAGCGTGATTGCGAGCGCCGCCACGTAGGCTACCCCCGGACCATATCTCCTGATCGATGGCCTTCGGATGACTCGCCAGACAAAAGTCGAGGAACCGCCTCGCGCCAGATCGACTACCGCCAGGACGACGCCGGCGGCGGCCGCTCCGGCGAACAGACAGAGGCCCCAAGCCATGGTCGGCGCTACGGCCCAGCCGGCGGAATCGCCATACAGGACCTCCTGGAAGTCGAGGATCGCCCCGCCGCACGCCGCCGCGAAAGCCACCAGGATCGCGATCTTCGCGCCTCGCGCCGGCAGAGCTATAGCGGCGATGGTGGCGACGATGGCGGCCAGCGACGCAAACGGGACCAGAAGGTCTGCAGTGGTCAGCGCCGCGGGCGAGAAGCCGCCCCACGAAATCCACGTCGGGTTGTCGCCGCCCGAGATCACGTACCAGGGCACGAAGAACGACCCGATAAGAACCGCGGCGGCTCCAATCTCCAAGAGCGCCAGGCCGCTTCGGTCTCGCTCGTCCTGCACTATCTTCGGTCCCCCCTGCTTCGCGGATCAGATCGAACCGCCCAAAGATAGTACGTGCGGTCAAGCCACCGATGAGGCGCCGACGGTCACCGCCTGCGGGCGGTTCGTCGGCGGCGCAGTTCGTCGTTGCCGCCGACTACCGTCCCTCGGTCTAGGCGGGAGAGCCGGTCGGCACGGCGCCGATCTGCTGCATCAGCGCCAGTGCGTCGATGACACCCCAGTGCTCGTGCACGAGGCCGTCGTCGCCGAAGAGGAATATATCGATGAGTTGCACGTCGACTTTCTTTCCGCTCGCCGGCATGCCCATGAAATCGCCCCGGTTTGTCCCTGTATATCTCACGCGCGCGACGGCTTTGGCGCCGCTTTCGAAGACGTCTTCCACCGCCATATGCAGGTCGGGGAAGGCCGCGAGTTGCATCAGGAAGAAGGTCTTCACTCCTTCTTTCGTAGGGGCTAGGCCCGGCGTGACCTCGTGCTCGACGAAATCGGAGGCCAGATGCTCGCTGAACCCGCCGATATCGCCGGCGCTGATCAAGTCGTACAGGCTTCGGACCGTAGCTGCGTGACCCATGTTCTGGACCCTTTCCGGGCGCACCACGCGCCCGACCGGCAGCTCGGTCTCGCCATTGGCCCTGCGCGACGGTCGAGGCGACCGCATGGGGACGCCGCGCTGGTCGGAGCCCGAAGGCTCACGTGCCTACCTGCCGTGTCGGCCGAGCATGGCCGTTTCCGGTCTCGCGAGATCGCCGGGAGAGCTAAGTCCCGGAGGGTGAACCGGCTCTAAGAGGCGACCGGCGGTGGCATGAGGGCGGCAAACTCCTAAGTCAGGTCCGGCGTCTGGATCGGGTCGGATTCGACGATCTTGCCATCGGCGAGACTGTAGTAGGTCAGGCCCCGACCATCGATCTTCTTCCCATTGGCGAAGGTGATCTCGTGGACCGGCTCGGCAGCTCCCGGTGCAGCCGCCCGCGAAGCGCGAGATAAGCCGCGGTAGAGCGCCGGCCGCTAAGTTCCGGTCACCCGCCGTCACGCAGGGCGCCGCCAGCAGCGGCGTCGGAAGAGGAGATTGGGACCGTGAACAAGGTCCTTCTGACAGGCCGTCTGACCCGCGATCCGGAGTTGCGATCGCTGGCCAGCGGTTCATCGGTGGCGCAG
Source organism: uncultured Anaerolineaceae bacterium (assembly GCA_964603175.1). GTDB lineage: Bacteria > Chloroflexota > Limnocylindria > Limnocylindrales > CSP1-4 > Fen-1039. The sequence continues at coordinate 190 of CAZRUC010000184.1, read as the reverse complement.
TTCGTCGTCGCCACCAACGAGTTCCGTGGCAACGGCAAGGAGCGCGCCGAATATCACAACGTGGTCGTTTGGGACCGCCTAGCGGAGATCTGCGGGCAGTTCCTCGGGAAGGGCCAGCAAGTCCTCGTCGAGGGCCGGCTCCAGACACGCCAGTGGGACGACGACCGCGGCGCCCGCCACTGGAAAACTG
>CAZRUC010000183.1:0-5176 GCA_964603175.1 uncultured Anaerolineaceae bacterium | reverse complement strand
CGGCGGCACGGCATTGTCGATGTCTCCGGTAACGACCGGAGCCGGCGGTTTCGCGACGGTGACCCTGTCGACCGTCGCTGACATCGCCGCCGCCCGCACAGGCGGTGGGGTCTGGGTCGACGAAGTCGTTCCTGCAGGCTACGGCTTCGGCGCGATCCGTTGCTACAACGACATGCTTTACGGCGATAACTCCGAGAACATCTCGGGTGTGGCGAGCAACGTGACCCAGGTCTACTGCCTGGCATTCAACGTGGCACCGGCACCGAGCATCTCGATCGGCAAGGCCGCCACCGTCGTCAACTTCAGCAAGGCCGGCGACACGATCGGATACACGTACGTCCTGACCAACACCGGCAACGTCAATCTGACGGGCCCCTTCACCGTCACCGACAGCAAGTTCGGTGCGACCATCAGCTGCGGCGGCAACGGCGCGACCATCGCCATCGGCGCCAACACTTCTTGCGTCGCCAGCTACACCGTCAAAGCGGCGGACGTCACCGCCGGGTTCGTGACCAACGTGGCTTCCGCCACCGGTCGCTTCAACGGTGCCACGGTCGCCACGACGAAAGATGCCACGGTCACGGTCACGCTGGCCAGGCCGGGGCTGTCGATCGGCAAGGCCTCCAACGTCACTTACTTCACCGCAGCCGGTGATCTGATCACCTACACCTACGTTCTCACCAATACGGGCAACGTCACTCTCACAGGCCCGTTCACGGTCACCGACAACAAGTTCGCTTCGACGATCAGCTGCGGCAGCGCGAGCACCAGCATCGCCGCCGGCGACAACAGATCGTGTATCGCCACTTACCAGGTCAAGGCTCTCGACGTGGCCGCCGGCCTGGTGACCAACCTCGCTTCCGCCACCGGTAACTACAACGGCGCCTCCGTCGCGACGACGCTCAACGCCACCCGCACCGTCATCCTGGCTCAGCCGAAGCTCTCGATCAGCAAGGCCGCCGCCCCGGACACGTACGACCATGTGGGCCAGGTCATCAACTACACCATCGTCTTGACGAATACCGGCAACGTGAACGTTTTCGAGCCGTCGGTCAGCGATCCGTCGGTTAGCGACCTCACGTGCGGCGTCGCGCCGTTCAGCTTCGCCCCTGCCGCGAAGATCACCTGCACCGCCAGCCACATCGTCACGCAGGCAGACCTGGACAACGGCTCGGTCGAAAACACGGCCAGCGGTCATGCCACCTTCGACACGGGTCCGATCAATGTTTCGGTGGATGCCGAATCGGATGCCGACCAGAACCCGTCCCTCGACGTCACCAAGGTTGCCGACCTCGATAGCTACAACGCCGTCGGGCAGGTCATCACCTACACCATCGTTCTGACCAACACGGGCAACGTGACCCTCGACGGCGCGACCGTAAGCGATCCTTCTGTGAGCGACCTCGCCTGCCTGCCCGCATCGGACACTGTCGCGCCCGGCGGGAAGATCACCTGCAAGGCCACCCACACGATCACCCAGGCCGACATCGACGCCGGCTCGGTAACCAACACAGCTACCGGCAATGCCGGCGCCGACGATCGTGGCGTGGATCCGGACTCGGCGACCGTCACCGTACCGGCCGCCCAGGACGTTAGCCTGGGTCTGACCAAGGCCGCTACCGAGGCCTCGTACAAGGCGGCCGGCGACATCCTCCACTACACCTACCGACTGACCAATACCGGCAACGTGGTCCTGAGCGGCCCGTTCACCGTCACGGACAACAAGATCGTCGGGGCCATCGCGTGCGGCACCGGCACTCTCGATCCGGGAGCCCACATCGACTGCACCGCCAGCTACACGGTTCTCCAGAGCGACGTGGACAGCGGCTCGGTGACCAACACGGCCGTCGGCCATGCTACGTTCGACCGAGGCGCTTTGAACTCGGTCGAGAAGAGTGTCACCGTCGATAAGGCTCAGCCGGTTCCGACGCCCACCCCGACCGCCACGGCGACCGCAACAGCGACAGCTACCGCCACCGCGACAGCCACCGCCACTTCCACCCCGAGCCAGGACATCGGTGGCGCCACCGGCACACCGGTCGCAACCGCAACTCCGTTCCAGTCATTCCTCGGCGCCACGGGCGTGCCCGTTGCAACGCCTCCGGCCACCAGCGGCCCGAGCAACAGCTCCGGCGGCAGTGGCACTCCACTCCTCGCACTGTTCATCTGCCTCGTCTTCGGTACCCTCGCGATGCTGATGGTCGAGAAGCAGCGCCGAACCGTTCGCAACTAACCCCTCTGGCCGCACGAGCGGCCGACTGACTTCTTGCAACCGGCGGGCTACGGGGAGCCCGCCGGTTGTGTTTAACCGCCAGGGGCCACCCACGGGCAGGGCGCCGCCGGGACCGGCCGGTCGGCTTGGGCGCCTCTCCACCTCGGAAGCAAGCTCGGAACCAGTGCCGGCTAGCAAGATCGGCGGGCACAAAGCCCGCCGATCTCAGGAAGCTACCCGGCCGCCGGAGCGGCCACCAGCTAGTGGCGAATAGCTCGCCGCTGCTTCTCGACAATCAGCATTGCGACGGTGCCAATCACCAGGGCGATGAAGAGAGCGAGCAGTGAGTTGCCACCTCCAAGGGAATCGTCGCTCGAGCCATTGGTGGCCGGGGGCGTGCCATTCGGGGCGGAGGTGACCCCCAGGACCGCTTCCGACTGAGTGGAGCTCGGGGTCGGGGTCGCAGAGGCGCCACCAATCGACTGGGAGGGGCTCGCGGTAACGGTGGGCGACAAGGTCGGGGTAGATGTGGGAGTGGGAGTCGGCTTGGAAGTTGGAGTGGACGTCGGAGTTGATGTGGGCGTAGACGTCGGAGTTGATGTGGGCGTAGACGTCGGCGACGGCGTCGGCGACGGCTTGACGATGAGGGTTTCTTCCTTGCAGGTGCTGGTGGCGGCCGCGTTGTTGGCATCGCCGCTGTAGGCAGCTTGCCAGTACCAGGTGCCGGCGCTCTTGAATTCCACGCCGTTGGAGTCGGGAACGACGCCGTTGGCAACGGCGACGGTGCCGGCGCTCTGCGCTCCGGATGTGCAGTTGTCGTTGGCATAGACGGTATAGGTCACCGTTCCACCGGCGTTGGCCGTCGCGCCTGCGAGGAGCGACGTGTCGTGGACGACGCTGCCGATCTCAACCGGCGATCTGGGCACGAGGACCGTCGAGATCGACGGGCTGGCCTTGTCGACGACGAGGGTTTCCTCGGTGCACGCGCTTGCGGCGGCGGCGTTATAGGCATCGCCGCTGTAGACGGCCTGCCAGTACCAGGTGCCGGCGTTGGTGAACTTGACGCCGCTGGAGTTGGGCACGACGCCATTGGTGACCGTCACGGTGCCGGCCACGCCCCACTTGGCCGCGGCGGCGCAGGTGTTGCTCGAGTAGATGGAGTAGGTCACGGTGCCGCCGGCGTTCACGGCGCCACTGGCATTCTTGGAAGCGCCCGTGAGAGTCGCGGTGTCGTGCACCACTGTGCCGAGCGCAACCGGCGAGCTCGGAGAGAGCACAGTCGCGATCGACGGGCTGGCGCACAGCTTCGGCCGAGTCGCGGAATTGCTGCTGTACGTGTCAGACACTGCCCCCAGGTCGCCCCAGACGAAGTGGCTGGTCCGGACTACGACCGCGGTCACCGTCGAATCGACCGAGAACGAGCCCGAGACGGCCCAGCCGCCGGCCGCTGTGAACTCTCCAGAACCCAGCGGGATCCAGGTCGAGCCACCGTTGACGGCGTATTCGATCGTGAACGTGGCATGCGCCCGACCGTTGGTATTGACCGTGGTCCAGTCCTGGACGTTGTAATTGACGTTCCCGTTGCAGTCGATCTGAGCCACCACGACCAACGCATGATGCCCGAGCGCAATCCCAGCCAATGCCGGCATCAGCATTGCCACCAATGCGAACACGGCGGCCAAACCCAAGATGCGGGAGCGCCCCAAGCGCCTGCTGTTGGAGTCCATCGATCTGAAAACCTCCTCGTTCATGAATCCGACCACTCGGCGACGCACCGGCGATGGTTCGGAGCGGGACCTCCCCGAAGGGATAGCTTCCTGAGGCCATCCTTGCAGTAATACGTAGACCTGTCTAGTACTTTTGGTTGTCCAGTACTACCCCTTCCGATAGCTCGGGGAGGTTGGCAACAATAAGGTTGCGTGCCGAGCCGGCACGGCCGTTTCACTCTCCAGGAGGACCCGCGGGCACCCAGGAACCAGCCGCGATTGAGTGGCACCATCGCGGTCATGGACGTCGCGCCGCTCGCCACGCTGACCGGCTTGTTGCTGATCAAAGAGATCGGGGTGCCGATCCCGGTTCCGGGCGACCTGCTCGTGTTGGGGGCCGGCGCGGCCACGTCCGGACGGCCCGAAGCGGGCATCTGGCTCGTGGCCATCCTCGCGGCGGGCTACATCGGCGGGACGATCCAATTCTTCCTGGTCCGCAGCGCCATGCGGGGTCCGCTGTTGGCACTCCTCACGCGACTGGGAGTACCACGGGTACGGCTCGACACCATGGCCGAGACGCTCTGTACCGGCGGCACCCGCGCCATCGCGATAGCCCGTGCAACTCCGGGTGTGCGAGTGGCGGCTATCGCGGCGAGCGGCATTGCCGCACTGCCGCCCCGTACCTTCCTGTCGGGGTTCCTCATCGGCAACACGATATTCGTGGGCAGCCACTTCGCGCTGGGGTTCGTGCTCGGCAAGCCCGCGCTGGGCATCGCTTCCGAGCTGGGCAATCCGGTCGTGCTGGCCGCGATCCTGGTCACGCTATCGGCGGCAGGAGCGATCGCCTGGCTCCTGATCCGCCGTCGACGAACGGCTCCGTCTGCGATCGGCGAAGGAGCCGGCGCCGCTCCGACGCCTCATCCGGTTCACCTTCCGACTGAGGGCGGTTTCGGGGCATGGGCGGACGCAGCGTGCCCGATCTGCTTCACGCTGGCTGCGGTCGGTGTCGGCCAGACGGACTGATTCAGCGCCCGGCGAAGTCCGCCGGCTGCCACGTCCTGCCGCCGTCCCAGGTGAGGAACAAGGCGCCGTTCGCACCAATGTCGACGGCCGCTCCGTTCGTTCCGTCACGCGTATCGAGCCAGTAGATCGAGCTGCCGGCGAGCCCGTTCTGCGCCAGGGTCGTCCACGTCTTCCCGCCATCGGCGGTTGCCTGCAGATCGGTTTCGGCGACGTCCGGCTGCCACCAGTGAGTGGC
>CAZRUC010000182.1:0-5198 GCA_964603175.1 uncultured Anaerolineaceae bacterium | reverse complement strand
CGGGACCACAGCGCCGCAGCCGGGGCACGTCAGGGTTTCGCTCACGCCACCGCCCCAGCCGTCAGCGCGGCTGGCCGTTGTCCTCGGGCAGCAGCTCCCCGGCCGGCTCGACAGCTGGGCCCTGGGGCCGAGGCTCGTCTCGCCGGTAGGGAACGTTGATCACAACCGTGTGAGGCCGCCCCAGCAGGGCGGAGCGGAGTTGCTTGGCGGCCTGGTTATAGAGCACCCGCTCCCACCAACTCCGAGCGACATATTCCGGGATCAGGACGAACGTGATCGGGTCCTCCTGGTCCGAAGGCCAGGACCGGTCGAGCACGTCCAGATACGCGACCACCGGCGCGATGAGAGCTCGGTAGGGCGACTCGACGAGGACGAGCGGTACGTCGGGCACTGACTGCGCCCAAAGTTGCCGGACCCGGTCGCTCTTCTTGGGATCGTCCGATATGTAGACCGCGCGGATATCCGTGGTGAGCGACCGGGCCACATTCAGCGCCTGAACGACAGCCCTGTTCACGCCGGGGATCGGGATCACGACTCGGTTGTGGCGGTGCGGCTGTGGGACGGCGGCACCGGGGCGCATCTGCAACTGGCGCGCCGAGGAAGCGTACTGGTGGCGGATGAACATCATCATTGCGATCAAGGCGGGGATGAAGATCAAGACCATCCACGCCCCGTTGAAGAACTTCTCGTAGGCGACGACCACGAAGACCACGCCCGTCAGAACCGCGCCGAAGCCGTTGACGAGGCTGCGCCACGCCCAACCCGAGCTGCGCTCCCTGCGCCAATGGATAACCATGCCGGCTTGCGACAGCGTGAAGCAGATGAACACGCCGACCGAGTAGAGCGGAATGAGCGCGTCCACGGAGGCGTTGAAGGCGTAAAGCATCCCGATAGCAACTGCCGCCAGAACGACGATGCCCCACGAGAAGGCCAAACGGTCGCCCCGGAAGGCGAACTGGCGCGGCATGTTGTCATCCTGGGCCAGGATGGCGGCCAGTCGGGGGAAGGCGTTGAAGCTCGTGTTGCAGGCCAGGAACAGGATCATCGCGGCGCTGAGCTGGAGCAGGATGAACAGATAGCCACCGCCGAACACCGCGTTGCCCACTTGGCCGAGGACGGTCGGCCCCTGGGCAGTCGTGGCCATGACGCCGTACTGCATCCCTACGAAGGTGAGCCCGATGAAGATCGTTCCCAACAGCACGGCCATGATGATCAGCGTGTTGGCGGCGTTCTTGGCCTCGGGCGGCTTGAAAGAGGGCACGCCGTTGGCGATGGCTTCGACGCCGGTGAGGGCCACCGATCCGCCGGCGAATGCCTTCAGGAGCAGCAGAACGGTGAAGGCTTGGGTGCCGGGATTCTCCGCGAAAGGAGGCGCGGCCAGGTGGTGGGCCGAGCCCATGGCCGTGTTGACGAGCCCCACGCCGATGGCCAGCAGGGCCATGCCGACGAACAGGTAAGTGGGGATCGCGAAGATGTTCCCCGACTCGCGGATGCCGCGCAGATTGGCGGCCGTGACCAGGACGATGATCAGGGCGCCCAGTTCCACCTTGTAGGGCGCGATTCCCTGGAAAGCCGTCGCGAGGTTCGCCAGTGCCGACGCGCTCGAGACCGCGACGGTCATGACGTAGTCGACCATCAGCGCCGCTGCCGCGATGAGACCGAAGTTGGGCCCGAGGTTCTCACGAGCCACGACATAGGCGCCGCCGCCCGAGGGATAGCCGCGGCAGACCTGCCGGTAGCTGAAGGCCACGATCGTCAGCATCAGCGCGATCGCGCCCGCGACCCAGATCGACCAAGTCATCCAGGCCAGGCCCGCCAGTACGAGCACGCGCAGGATTTCGTCCGTCGCGTAAGCGGAGGACGAAATGGCGTCGGAGCTGAAGATCGGCAACGCCAGCTTCTTCGAGAGGCGCTCGCCGATTTCCTGGGCGTTGGTCAGAGGCTTTCCGAAGACGAATGCCCTGACCCGGGCCGCGCGGCGACCGAAGGCAGTAGTCGGGGCGCTGGCGGCCGCCTTGGCGACCATCACGCCGGGACCCGCGTATCGGAAGAAGGCGGAGTGGGGCCGGTCCACCACGACGCGACGATCGCCTAGCTTGCGACCTCGTAGGGGCGGGCGAGGAGCGGTCATCGAGTGGTGGTTCCTCTGCGTCTATGCGACGCGTACCTAGCCGGCAGATTGCCACCGGTCGCGCCGCTGCCCCAACCGGCTACCCACCGGGCGCCTGAGAGCGTCGTGTCGCCGAACCGCGCTAGGCTAGCACGTCGGCGGTTCCCCTTGAGGCTTGCCGGTGGAGCCCCGCGCTCCCCGCTCTCACATGCCGAAGGAGAGCCTCCGAGCCAGGTTCGACGGCAACCCGGCAGCCATGATCGCCTCCTGGGTCGCCGACACGTCGTACTCGACGCGGTGCCAGGTGACCAGGCCCGCTTCCGTATCGATGAGCATGTAGCTCGCCCTCGGGTCGCCGTCTCGAGGCTGGCCGACACTCCCCGGGTTGAAGATCGAGCGCCGGTCATCGAGCTTGAAACGGCCGTCCTGGCCGATGCGCACCGGTTCGACGCGCGCGGTCCTCCCATAGGGCGGCGCCGTGCGTTCTCGGGCCTCGCGAAAGACCCGCGGAACGTGCGTATGGCCGACGAGGCAGTAGCGCGTCTCGAAGGCCGAGAGATTCCTGTCAGCCGCGGCTGGGGAATCGAGGTACTCCCAGATCGGGTCGCTGGGGCTACCGTGCGCGAGTGTGAACTCCGAACCCGCGGGCACGATGCTCTCGGGCAGGCTCGCCAGGTAGAGCCGTGCACGTTCGTCGATCCGGGCCCGCGTCCATTCCATTGCCCGATAGCCGTCCGGGTTGAAGAACTCGATGCTCGCCCCGCCGCCGGCGGCATCGTCGTGGTTGCCCCTCACCCCGATGGCGCCCACGTCGCGCAGCCTATCTACGACTGCCTGAGGTTGCGGACCGTAGCCCACGATGTCCCCGAGCACCCAGATGCCGTCTACGGAACCGAGGGTGGCCAGAACCGCCTCGAGCGCCGCGAGGTTGGAGTGGACGTCCGACAGTACCGCAACCCGCACGCTCAACTCGGCGGCGCTCCGCGACCGAGCGGCCGGCTCCGTCGCGCCGCCGGATCGCGCGGGAATTCGGCGGGTGTGTGGGCCACTTTCTCGATCACAAGCAAGACGTGGTCCTCGAGCCCCGGGACCGTGACCGGCTCGAGCGCGACGACTTGTCCTCCGAGGGACCGCACCGCTCGCTCGGCCTCGTCCAGTTCGCCGTCGAGCGTCGATTTCGTCCATGCCAGCAGGGCCCCGCCGACCACGAGCAACGGCAGGCTCAGCTCGGCGAGCTCTGTCACGTCGCACACCGCCCGAGCCACGACCGCCGGCCAGCGACCCCGATGATGGGGATCGGTCGCCAGCGTCTCGGCCCGCGTCGCCGCCACGTGGACGCGATCCGACAGATCCAGGGCTTCGGCGACCGCCGTCAGGAAGCGCGCTTTCTTGCCGATCGATTCGACCAGCAACGCCCGCGAAGCAGGCAGCGAGATGGCGAGAGGGAAGCCTGGGTAACCGGCGCCGCTCCCCAGATCCACGAACTCGGTGACGCCCGCACGGCGAAGGATCGGCACGGCCGTGAGGCTGTCGAGGACGTGCTCGAGCGCGATGGCTCCCGGGTCGCGAATGCCACTCAGGTTGATGGCCGAGTTCCAGGCCATGAGCATACGGACGTGGTCGTCGAGCGCGGTGCGAACCGCGTCGGAAAGGATCAATCCGGGAATGGCCGGCAGGCCCGCCCGCAGCGCATCGTGGTACGAGTCGGGGAGGGGCGGTAGGCCGTCGAGTCGCGTCGGGAGCGGATCACGCGCCGGGCGTGGCGCCGTCGCGTGACGCCAGGGCCTCCCGGCCGCGCCGCTCCCGGCGTCGGCTTTTCTCGCACCCGGCGCCCCTAGGTCTTCCGCCGCTCGTCCGGTCTCCGGTCGGGTTTCCCCTGACCCCTCGCGAGTGACGTTACCCATCGGTTCGCAACAACGGTGCGGAGGCCGGAAGGTACCTGCAGCGTGTCGCACTGTCAACGCGTTTATCCACCGAATCAGAGCAGTCATCCACTATTGGGGATAACTCTGCCCGCGGCGCCGCAACCAGGGTAGGTGTGGTGGAATACACCCTGCCCGTCCGGTTAGACGCGAGGATTGCGAATGGGCTTGCCGAGCGTACGGCGCACCACGTCGAGTACTTCCTCGATGTAGCGGTCGGCGTCACCGCTCTGCGCCGCGGTTCTGACGCAGCCTTGGACGTGATCCTCGAGGATGAGCAGCGCCACCGAATCGACCGCGGCGCGCAGGGCCGCCGTCTGCTGCAGGATGTCGATGCAGTACTCGTGGCGCTCGATCATCTTCTCTATGCCGCGCACCTGGCCTTCGATCCGCTTCAGCCGCCGCACGAGCGTCGCCTGATCTCGCGAGTAGGAGTGCCGGAATGTTGCGTCGTCGCCACCCGAATTGGCGATGGGCGCCGGCGACAGAAGAGGCATCGTGGCGGCCGTCGGGCCTGCGGTCTGGCCGGAGCGCGCAGCGCTCGGCATCCCGGCTCCGGTGTTGGTTGGCAATATCGTCCTCGTCCTTTACTTCAGGTGCGGACGCGCCGCCTGTTCTTCCGTCGGCGGAATGATACCCCGGGGGAGTATTCGAGGCAATGCCGTGCGCGGCCTCGCCCGGTGTCTGCCCTCGCGCTTTGGGCGGCCCGAACACGCGCGAGCGGCTAGACTGGCCGGGTGGATCCGCGAGAGCGTTCGAGGCCCCGATGAGCGCCGCTGAGACGCTCAGCCTGCCGCGTCAGGAGTTCGGGTTCGCCCATGCCAGCGAAGCAGAGTTCGCCCGGATCTTGGATTTCTACCAGGTGCACTGGGAGTACGAGCCGCAGGTCTTCCCGATCCTTTGGGACCTCGCGGGCAACGTCCTCGAGAGTTTCGCGCCGGACTTCTATCTGCCCGATCTGGAGTTGTTCGTCGAGATGACGACTCTCCAGCAGCGGCTCGTCCGGAAGAAGAACCGCAAGGTCCGCCGTCTGCGAGAGTTGTATCCGAGCCTTCGAATCAAGCTCTTTTACGCTCGGGACTTTCGCGCGCTGATGCTCAAGTACGGTCGGTCCGCTCTGGTCGCCGAACTGAGCGGCACCGTCGGGCAAGTCGGACCGCGACATG
>CAZRUC010000181.1:3316-5201 GCA_964603175.1 uncultured Anaerolineaceae bacterium | reverse complement strand
CGACTCGATGTCGGCTGAGCCGCCGCCCGACACTCCTGGTGTGGGCGCGCCGGCACTGTCCGAGTCTACCGACACTGGGCGGCGCGGGCACGCCGGTCCTGCGCGTCGGCCGACCGCCCCCTCGTCCCGCCACGTGATCGGCCGACAGCCACCGAGGCGCGAGGCCCAATCCAGGCTGTACGGTCTGAGCGGCAGCAGCCCGGCCGAGCGGGCCAGTTCTGGTTCGGACGGCACAAGGAGGCGACATGGCAGCGGTCGAAGTTCAGGGCGTCGGGACGCGGGAAGAGCCTTGGCAGCTGACGACGCCTAGCGGCACCTCGCAGTACCAGATGTACCGAGACGAGGATTCGGACCCGCCGGCGATCGTCTGCACGGTCGGAACCACGGTCCTGCGCTACCAGTTGCGATGCCTGGACGACCTGCATGCCATGCTCAAGCTGCGTGGCGACTGGATGCTCCTGGGCAGTGCCGACGAGCAAAAGCCCGCCGCCGAGGGCACCGTCGAAGCCTGGGCTCGCTCGCCCGACAATCTCGTCGGCGGCTGGTACGGCCTCAAGAAGGGGTTGCGTGGTCGGTTCGGAATGTACGTGCCGCCGCTCATGGAGGCCCTGGGCCTGGCCGAGGTTGAGCACAACCCGAAGAACAACAGGATGCGCGCGATCTAGTCGGACGCGCCTCATCGCGCGTCGGTCGCTCTGAGTCTTTCGGAGCACCCACTGCTACAGTAAGTGGGTCAAAGACGAGGAGGTCGAGAGCGTATGCGAATGGCGGAACTGAAGGCCGGCTGGGCGATCCTCGGCAACGACGGACGCCGCTTCGGCACCGTCGAGCACGTGGGCCAGAACTACATCCTCGCTTCGAGGGGCGGTCTTTCCGGCAATCTCTACGTTCCCGCGTCTCACATCGCCAATGTCGAGAACGACGTGGTCTACCTCAACCTCGCGAAAAGCGAGGCCGATGCGATGGGCTGGGAGCAGCCACCACGAGACCAGGACGCACCCGAGGCGTCCCCAGAAGGGGACCTGCACAGGCACGTCTGACCGATTTGCCGCGGCGTTCTGTTGGTGACCGGCGGGTAGGGCTGAGGTAGGATCCGCGCATTGGGGTCCGAGCGCTCGCCCGGAAGTCGAGAGGAGGGTCACACTTTGATGCGTCTATCCAGACCGGCAGTTGCCGTGTTAGCCGGACTCGTCGTGGTCATGGCCAGTGCGTGCGGCGGCAGCGGCAATTTGACGCCCACCCCGGGTGGGTCCAGCGGCCCCAGCAGCGCCGCGAGCGGCGCCCCCAGCGCATCGGTCGCCCCCACGCCCACTCCGGTCGATCCGGACTCGATCATCACGCAGGCCATCAGCGGTGGCCTGGCCGTCAAGTCGTACCACATCAAGGTCGCCGTGAGCGGCACCATCAAGGCCGCTGCTGCCCAGAGCGGGGCTGCCAAGGCTTCCGCGGCTGATGTCAAGCTTGACGGCATGGTCATCGAGGGCGATCTCGATGCCGTGAACCTTGCGGGTCATCTGTCACTCAGCGTGCCCGCCAGCGCGGGGATGGCCAAGGGCGCCCTCACCGGCGACCTGATCATCGTGAGCAATACCCTCTATCTCAAGACCAACTACGTCAAGAAGTACGACAAGCTCAGCCTCGCCGACCTGTCGGGCGATCTGCCGGTGGCGGTGCCGACGGCCGGACCATCGGCCCTGGCGAGCGTGTTCGACGAGGTGGCGCAGGTGCGCAAGACCATGCAGCAGGACGGCGTGACGACAACCCTCGTCGGCACGGACCAGATCGGGGGGCAAGATGCCTACCACCTCCGCCTTGCTTTCTCGCTCGACAAGCTCAACGCAAACATAGCCGCCGAGGCCAGCAACTCCGCGATCGCGTCGATCAA
>CAZRUC010000181.1:0-3216 GCA_964603175.1 uncultured Anaerolineaceae bacterium | reverse complement strand
TTCATGGAGAGGTGGCTCATGGCTGTGGCTGCGCCGTTCACCGGCTTCTCGCGCGACGCGATCCAATTTCTCGCCGACCTTGCCATGCACAACGAGCGATCCTGGTTCCAGCCTCGCAAGGGTGAGTACGAGCACCTCCTGAAGGATCCGCTCGAGGCGCTGTGCCTCGCGCTGGCGCCGCGGTTCGAGGCGGCCGGCCTGCCGCTCCGAGCCGACTCCCGATCGCCGTTCCGGATCTACCGCGACGTCCGGTTCTCCGCCGACAAGTCGCCCTACAAGAGCCACGTCGCGGCGAGCTTCGCATGGACCGGAGAAGGCAGCGGCGTGGGCGCCTACTTCCACTTCCAGCCCGGAGAGGTGTTCGCGGGCGGCGGGATGTGGCACCCCGAGCCGGCCCAGCTCGCGGTGTGGCGGCACGCGATCGACGCCGATCTCGGGACGGTGCGAGCCGTGCTCGACGCCCCGGAGTTCGTGGCGACGTTCGGCGAGGTCAGCGGCGACCGGCTAAAGCGGTTGCCCACCGGTTTCGCGGCCGACCATCCGGGCGCGGAGCTGCTCAAGCTCAAGGACGTCACTTTCGGTCGCCGGCTCTCCGACGACGAAGCCCTCTCGCCCGATCTCCCCGATACGCTGGCGGCCACGTTCGCGGCGGCGGTGCCGTTGCTGGGCCTCCTGGCGCGGCTCACGCCGGACGAGACTCGCGCCGGCTGGCTTCGGGGCAGCTAGTACAGGGAGAGACAACCAATGAGTCTCGACGGCGACCGGCGCCAGAAGCCGAGCGGCGTAGACCTCCTCGCGGACCCGGTCCTCAACAAGGATCTCGCCTTCGATGACGACGAACGCGACAGGCTCGGTCTGCGCGGGCTCCTCCCGCCGCGGGTCCTCACGATCGACGAGCAGGTGGCCCTCGAGCTCGAGCATTTGCGTCGCAAGCGGGAAGACGACCTCGAGCAGTACATCGGGCTCGCGGCGCTCCAGGACCGCAACGAGACGCTCTTTTATCGGCTGCTCGTCGAGAACATCGAGGAGTTCATGCCGATCGTCTACACGCCCACGGTCGGCCGCGCTTGTCAGCAGTTCAGCCACGTGATGCGCCGAGCGCGCGGCTTGTGGATCACCCCGCTCGATTCCGGCCGCATGGTCGAACTCCTGCGAAACACTCGGACGGCCGACGTGAAGCTCGTCGTTGCGACCGACAACGAACGTATCCTCGGACTCGGCGACCAGGGCGCCGGAGGAATGGGGATCCCGGTCGGCAAGCTGTCGCTCTACACCGCCGGCGCCGGCATCCACCCCTCGCTCACCCTGCCGGTGTCGCTCGACGTCGGCACGGACAATCCGGATCTGCTGACCGACCCGCTCTACGTCGGCTACCGGCATCCACGGCTTCGCGGTCAGGCATACGACGAGTTCATCGAGGAGTTCGTCGAAGCCATCGACAAGGTCTTCCCACACGCGGTGCTCCAATGGGAAGACTTCAAGCAGCACAACGCGATACTCGTCCTGGATCGCTATCGCCACCGCGTCGCGAGCTTCAACGACGATATCCAGGGCACGGCCGCGGTCGTTCTCGCGGGCATACTTGCGGCGCTGCGTCTCCTCGACGAGTCACTCCGCGATCAGCGAATCGTCTTCGTCGGCGCTGGGGCGGCGGGGGTTGGGATTGCCCGACTTCTGCGAGCCGCGATCGAGCGTGACGGCGCGGACCGCCTTACCGTCGAACACGCAATTGCGATGCTCGATACCCACGGACTCGTGTATGCCGGCCGCACGCCGATCGACAGCGATAAGCTCGAGGTCGCACTGTCGGCCGACACCATGGCGTTCCATGGCTTCACCGGCGACGGCCCGTTCGACCTCGAAGACGTCATCCGCAACGTGAAACCGACGATCCTCATCGGGACGAGCGGTACGGCGGGATCGTTCACCGAGGGCGCGATACGAGAGATGGCCCGGCACGCCCGAATCCCGATCGTCCTCCCTCTTTCGAACCCGACCTCGAAGACGGAGGCCATCCCTTCGGACATCCTCGAATGGACCGATGGCCGAGCCGTGGTTGCGACGGGAAGCCCGTTTCCGCCCGTCGAGATCGAAGGCCGCAGCCGGATCATCGGACAAGCGAACAACGTCTTCATCTTCCCCGGCGTCGGGCTCGGCGCGATCGTCGGCCAGGCCCGCGAGATCACCGACGAGATGTTCCTCCTGGCGGCCTATACCCTCGCCGAACTCGTGACCGATGAGCGGCTCGCGGCGGGAGCCATCTATCCCCCGGTTTCGGCGCTGCGGGACGTTTCCCGAGCCGTCGCCATCCGCGTCGTCTGCCAGGCGCGAGACTGCGGAGTGGGTCGCCACCTTCACGATGAGCAGATCGAGGCCGCCGTCGATGCGGCGATGTGGTTACCGGCATATCGCGAATCGCCGAACGTGACGCCTGGATGATCTACCCCGGGCCCCAGCGCCGCCGCCGGCCGCAGGCCGCTACGATGCGCGAATGCTTGTCATCGTCCGGCCGCCCGGCCCAGCCTTCCACGACGCGATCTCGACCCACCCGGATCGCCACCTGATCGACGTTTCGCGAGTTCACGCTCAGCACGCGGCGTTCTGCGCGGCGCTCGAGGACGCCGGCCTGCCGCTCCTGCGTCTTCGCGAGGAACCGGATCTCCCCGACGCCACCTTCGTCTCGGATACGCTCGTCGCGCTGGCGCCGATCCTTCCGGATCGACTGCCGACGGTCGTGGTGGCGCGGCCTGCCCTCGCGTCCCGGAGGCCCGAGGTCGATTCCGTCCTTCGGGCGGCCCTTGCCCGCCTGCCGGCGAGCGTGCGCGTCGTGCGTGTGGAGGAACCGGGGACGCTCGAGGGCGGCGACGTGGTCATCTTCGGCGACCGCATAGCGATCGGCCTCAGCGCCCGAACCAACGTCCTCGGTGCCCGCGTGCTTGCCGACGCCGCGCGATCGCTCGGATACCGGCCCTTCCTATGCCCGGTGACGGATCGCCTTCACCTCGCCACCGCAGTCACGGCCGTGGCGCCGGACATCCTGATCGGCACGGCCGCCGGCTTCGTCTCGCTCGATGCCGCGGGCCCCGACGCGGCACCGCCCGGTGAGGTCCGCCGCCTGCTACTGCCCGACGAGGAACTGCCCGGCGCCAACGTCCTGGCGATCGGCGGACACACGTTCCTGGCCTCGGGAAACCCGACGGCCGCGCGACTCCTGCG
>CAZRUC010000180.1:0-5216 GCA_964603175.1 uncultured Anaerolineaceae bacterium | reverse complement strand
TTCCGGCCTGGACGTGCTCGTGGAAGCGATGGAGATCGTGCGTCGGCGCCGGCCCACAGCTCGCCTCGTCGTCGTGGCCAGGGCGGTCGATCCTGAGACGGTGCGGGCCTTGCCAGAATGGGTTCACATGATCCCGGCCAATCGCGACTCGCTGGCCGAGTTGCTGAGACCTGCCCGGGTGTGCGTCTTGCCGCTGCCGATCAACGCATACACGAATCTTGCGGTTGCGGTCCGGCTCCTCGACTTCCTGGGCTTCGGCAAGCCGATCGTCGCCACGGACACCGCCGAGACTCGGGCGCTCATCGCCGCGAGCCAGGCGGGCAGGGTGACCGCATTCGACCCCGCCGCCCTCGCCGCCGGGATACTTCCGATCCTGGAGGACGAGGATCTCGCGCGCCGTCTTGCCGCGAACGCCCGGCTCTATTCGTGCTTGCCGGCCGCAACCTGGGACGCGCGGGCGCGAACGGTAGTGGAGACGCTCGGCCTGGTGGATGGGGCCAATGCAGCCGACCCGGGCGCCACTCGTGGCTGACGATGCCGGGCGCCCGCTCCGGCTCGCCTTTCTCGGCGACCCCAACAGCATCCATATCGCGAGGTGGGCCGGCTTCTTCGCGTCTCGCGGACACGAAATCCATTTGCTGGTGCCGAGCACGGACACGATCTCCACGCCCGTGGATTCGCGGTTCCACGTCCACACTTTCCGCGCCTGGCCACGTCTCCCGATCCGCGGCCTTGGAAGCCTGGTGACGATGCTGACGCTTCGCCGAGCGCTGTGGTCGATACGCCCCGACGTGCTCCACGCCCACTTCCTGACCCGCTACGGCTGGGCGGCGCGCCTGTCGGGCTTCCGTCCTTACGTCATAACTGTGTGGGGGTCGGACGTCTTCGTGACTCCGCGCAGCTCCCCGCACGCGCGCCTCTGGGCCGGCCGAACGCTGTCGAACGCCGCGCTCGTGACGGCCGTCTCGGCGGACCTCGCGCGTGCGGCCGTCGACCTCGGCGCTTCCCCTGAGCGAATCGAGATCGTGCAGTTCGGGGTGGATCCGCAGGAATTCAAGCCTGGGACCGCCTCCGACGCGCTGCGGTCCCGATTGGGCCTCGAGGGTCGCCGGGTCGTCTTCTCGCCGAGGGCCCTGAGGCCGATCTACCGGCACGAAGTGGCAGTTCGGGCCACGGCGTTGCTGCCCGACGACGTCACGCTGCTGCTGGTGGATTGGCAGCCGAACGCCGAATACCGAGCCGAGTTGGTACGCCTGATCGACGAGCTCGAGTTGGGTGGCCGGGTTCGTTTCGTTCCTCCCGTCCCGCACGAGGACCTGGCCGACTACTACCACCTGTCCGATGTCGTGGTCTCGCTGCCTACCACCGACGCGTTCCCCGTAACGGCGCTCGAGGCGATGGCCTGCGGCACGCCTCTGGTCATGGGTGAACTGCCGAGTGCGCACGAGGGTCTCGATGGCGTGGATGCCGGCGCTATCGTGGCGGGCGAGGACCCGATCGCGGTCGCGGCGGCCATTCGGACGCGGCTGGAATTGGCCCCGTCCGATCGCTTGGCCCTGGGAGAGCGGCTGCGCGCCCGAGCGATCGAGCGCGGCGACATGCGTCGCAATCTGCTCGAGATGGAGGGGTTGTACCGTGGGCTCGCCGCCGACCGGCACTCCGGAGTGCGGACGAAGTGACCGTGGATAGCGGCGAAACGCGCGCCGACGAGCCGTCGATCGGAGCCCCGTCCGCCGGAACTCGACCGCCGACATCGGCGTTCGTCCGGCGCGTGACCGCCATCTTCGCCACGCGGGTGGTAATCCTGCCCGTGTCCTTGCTGACGTCCGTGCTGGTCGCAAGGGTTCTGGGGCCGGAACTCAGAGGCGCGTATGCGACCGTAGTCACTCTGCCCGGGTTGATCTCCGCGTTCGCGCTGCTCGGATTGCCGAACGCGGTCAACTATTTCGCCGGCCGCGGCAGTTCAGTGTCGAGCCTGGTTCGGGCATCGCTCGCGTTTACCGCCGTCCTATCGGTCGTGCTGGTCGGCATCGTCTGGTTCGCCCTGCCGTCGCTCGAGCGTTCGTTCCTGAAAGCCGCCGCACAGCAGGACGATCTGCTGAGGGTGATGCTCCTCACGCTGCCGCTCGGCATGCTCGCGTCCTTCGGCGGGACCCTCCTCTACGGCCGGCAGGAGGTCAAGGTCTACAACCTGATCCTGGTAGGCCAGGCCGTGCTCTCCCTGGCCGGCTCGGTCCTGTTGGTGGTCGTCCTCAGGCTCTCCGTTCCGGGTGCGGTCGCGGTCAGCGTCTTCCTCAACGTGGCGGTTGCCGTCGCGGTCATGGCCGAGGTCTCGAGATTGCGGAGGCGCGATACCGCGGGCGAACCCGCCCCCATGCGCCGGCTCCTCGGATACGGGGCTCGCGTCTACCCGGCTAGCGTAACGGGCTACTTCAACGCTCGCGCGGACGTGTACATCCTTCAGGCCCTCGCGCTCAGCACCGCGGTAGCAGAGAAGAACGTGGGCCTGTATGGATTCGCGGTGACCATGGCCGAGCTGGTCTTCTACGTGCCCGAGTCCGTGGCGACGATGTTCTTGCCCAGGGTGGCCGCGAGCAGCCACGAGGACGCCAGCGCGATGCTCGGCCGCGTCTCCCGCCTGACCATGCTGGTGACGCTGGTGGTCGCGGTCGCCTTGATCCCGGCGGCGTACGTCGGCATACACCTCGTGCTGCCCAAGTACTCCGACTGCCTGCCGGCCTTCTACGCCATCCTGCCCGGCGTCGTCTCGCTCAGCTTGTCCAAAGTCATGACGAGCTACATCGCGGGGCGCGGTCGCCCGGGCCCAATTTCCGTCGCCGCTTCGATCTCGCTGGCGGTCAACGTGGTCTGCAACTTCATCCTCATCCCACAGCTCGGGATCGTCGGCGCGTCGCTCAGCTCGGTCGTCTCCTACACGGCCCTTGCCGCGATGATGGTTGCCGTGGCCAGTCGCATCTCGGGGCAATCGGTGGTTTCGCTGTGCGTCCCCCGACCGGCCGAACTCAGGATCGTGGTCAGCGGCGCGATCGGCATGACGGGCCGCCTGCTGGCTCGAGCGCTCGGCCAGGCGGCCAGGGTGGGTCGCTGATGGCCGACCGCGCCGCCGCCCACCGGAAGGTGCGCCCCGCCTCGCGTCCCACTCGGATTCTGCTCGTGACGAACACCTATCCGACGCCCGACCGCCCCGAGATCGGGCCGTTCGTGGCCCGGCGCGTCGCTGCGCTGCGAGAACGGGGCGTGGACGTGGTGGTCGCCGGACCGTCCAATTACCGGCACTCGTCGCCGATCCGGCACCTGCAAATTGCCTGGCGGGCACTCACCGCAAAGGGTCCTTTCGACGGTGTCGAGGCCCACCCGCTTTACGCTGCCGGCGTGATCGGACTGGTCGCGGCGAGGCTCCGGAGACGGCCGCTTCTGGCCTACGCGCACGGCGGCGACGTGGCCGACTACGCGGTTCGGAGCCGCGTCCACCGAGCGTTGGCAGCGTGGGTGACGCGCGGGGCCGGGGCGGTCGTGACCAACTCCCGTGATTCAGCCGGGCACGTCCAGCGGCTCGGGGCCACGGCGCATGTCGTGTCGCCCGGCGTGGACCTGAGCGTCTTCCGGCCGGCCGGCCCTGAAGACCGCGGCTCCGCCCGGCGAGCGCTCCGGGATCGGCTCGGGCTGCCCGACGGCCCGCTGGCCGGCGGCCCGCTGCCGGACGGCCCGCTGGCCGTGCTCCTCGGGACCCTCTCGGAGCGCAAGGGCGCCGACGTCTTCGCCGCAGGCGTGGATTCCGCCCCGGGCTGGCAGGGGGTGATGGTCGGCGACGGGCCGCTGGCCGCTTCACTCGCCGAATCGCACCCCGCCGTCCGGCAGGTTCATCCGGTTCCGTCGGCGCAGGTCGCGGACTGGCTTCGGGCGGCCGACGTTGTGGTCGTCCCATCGCGCCGGGAGCCGCTCGGACTCGCGGCCGTGGAGGCGCTTGCATGCGGCACGCCGGTGATCGCATCGAACACGGGCGGCCTGCGGGAAGTGGTCCGCGACGGCGAAAACGGCTTGCTCATCCCGCCCGACGATCCGGGCGCGCTCGCGGCCGCTCTGCTCCGGATGCTCGACCCGGAGCTGCGAGCAAGCTTGGGCGCTGCCGGACCGGCGTCGGTGGCCGGCCACGACATCAGGACGGCGGCCGCGCAAATGGCGGATGTTTGGGCGGAGCTGGGGGTCCGGGCTTGACCGTCCGCCGGCCGTGCGTGCCGTTTGACGGGCTCTTCGACCGTATGCGACCCTCAATTCGATGAAAGTGCTCTTTCTGACGGACTGGTACCCGACGAGCGACCGGATCGCCAACGGCATCTTCGTGCGTGAGCACGCCAAAGCCGCGCGAACGGCCGGCGTCGACGTCACGGTCCTGCACATCCCGAGTCAGGGAGACAGTGGCCGCCGGCTGTGGGCGATGACCCAGGAGCGAGATGAGAATCTCACCGAAGGGTTCGCGACCTACCGCGTAGGCCACCGGTCGATCAGGCTCCCCGGCCGCCTGAGGCGGCTTTCCACCGCTCTCTCGTACCCGCTGTACATCTGGAGCGTGGTTCGAGCCTGCCGCCGCTTGCGGGCGAGCGGTTACCGGCCGGATCTCATTCATGCCCACGTCTTCAGCGCCGGGGTTCCGGCCGTGGTGGTCGGGAAGCTGACGGGTACGCCGGTCGTCATCACCGAGCACTACACGGCGTTTCCGGAGCGCACTCTGAGCCGCAGCGCGGTTCGAATGGCGCATTTTGCGTTTGGGCGCTCTGCCGCTGTGCTACCCGTCTGCCTCTTCCTGCAGAAGGGGATCGAGGCATACGGCATCCACTGCCGGTTCGAGATCGTGCCAAACGCCGTCGACGCCGCCGTCTTCCACCCGGCTGAGGGTCCGATGGGCGGCGACGGGCCCAAGCGACTTCTGTTCGTTGGCGCTCTCGAGCCGACTGAACAGAAAGGGTTCCCGACACTACTGGCGGCGCTGGCGTTACTCGGCGAGCTCCGGAGCGATTGGCGCCTCGACGTCGTGGGCGACGGCCCTTTGCGCACGGACTACGAGCGCCGGGTCGCCGAATCGCCGGTCTCGGCCGCCATCGCGTTTCGGGGCACGCTCACGAAGAGCGACCTAGCCGAGCTTATGCGCCATTCGGACGTGTTCGTGCTGCCGAGCCGGATCGAGAACCTGCCCTGTG
>CAZRUC010000179.1:0-5218 GCA_964603175.1 uncultured Anaerolineaceae bacterium | reverse complement strand
GTCGGTTCGTCGGTGATGAGCAGGTGGAGCAGGCCTGTCCGCGCTCCGGCGACGATCGTCTCGACTTTGTTGACGCCGGCCGCGATGCCGACCACCCGCGGCACTCTACGCAGCGTTTCGATCGGGATCGAGATGGTCCGACGCTCCCACTCGTCCTGGACGAACGAGCCGTCGAGCCTCACGAGGTGGCCGGCGACGTCGCCGACGGCGCCCAGGGCGGCGAGCCGGTTTCGGCCGACCTCGTCGAGGCGATCCATCACGGTGCCGTAGCCGGGGGCGAAGCGCGGCGCTCCGCTCATTCCGACGAGAGCCAGCTGCAGCTCCCCCCAGAAGCGGGTAGTGGCGGTGACGGCGCTGTCGGCGAGCAACGCCTGGGTCGTGGCTTCGTTGTCGAGCAGCCCCGGAGCGTGGAGCAGCCGCACGCCCGCCCCGATGCGCTCCGCCATGTGGCGGGCAATGTCGTTGCTGTTGAGGTGTGGATTGCTCGAGTCCCAACCGCCGACGAGCGGCACCACGACCACGTGAGGCCGGCTGGACTCCGGAAGCGCGCCTACGAGAGCCTCCACGGTGAAGCCCCCGGTCAGCCCGATTGCGCCATCCCCCGGCAGCTCCTGGGCCAGCCGCCGTGCCGCTGCGACGCCGCACAACCGGGCCGCGAGAGCCGGCGCGGTTTCGTGGCCGGGCGTGACCCAAACCTCGACACCGAGGGCCGCGGAGAGAGCGCGAGCCAGCGGCGCCGGCTCGACCGGCGCACCTTCCACCGAAATCCGGACGATGCCACTGGCACGAGCCGACGACAGCAACCGCGAGACCTTCGAGATCGAGAAGCCCGTCAGCGCCGCGATTTCTGGCTGGCCCATGTCGCGGACGTAGTAGAGCTCGGCCACGAGACGGAGCATCTCGCGTGGGCTGGCCGACGTTCCGGTGACGGCGCCGGCGTCCGCTTCGGCGGCGGCGGGGCCGCCCACACCGCCGTTGCTGCTATTGCCGATAGCCATCGATCCAGCCCTCCTTGACAAGCTCGACCCCGACCCGCGAACATAACACTCGACGGCCGGCTGCAAGACATTGCGTGAAAATACTTGCAGGAACGAATGCCAGGGTCAGATTACCACCACGGAGGAATCGAGTTGCGCGGGTTTCGCATCGTCATTGCCGGCCACGGCTCGTTTCCGGCTGCGATGCTCGCCACCGCGGAGTTGATTTGCGGCACGATCCCCGAGGCGGCGTCGGTAGGGCTGGACCCGCACGAGACGCCGGACAGCTTCGCCGAGAAGATGCGCGCCGCGATCGGCCACGACGGCCGCCGCGTCCTGGTCCTGTGCGACCTGCTCGGCGGCACCCCCTACAACGTGGCGTCGTCGATAGCGCGGCGATCGCCGAGAGTTGTTGCCGCGGCCGGAACGAACCTGGCGATGGTCGTCGAAGCTGCTCTGGCCACCGATCCGCTGGACGACGCGTTCGTCGAACGCCTGCTCGAGCTCGGGCGGGCCGGCATCACCGAAACCGGTCGCCATCGCGCCCGCCGCGCCTCGTAACGCCGCCCCACGCGTCATGAGCTTCCGCCTCGTCCGTATCGACGACCGCCTGATCCACGGCCAGGTCGTAGCCGGCTGGCTGCGGGCGCTCGGCGCCAAACGCATCGTGATCGTGGACGACGCCACAGCCCGCGACGAATTCCTGCGTGAGGTCCTGACCCTGGCCGCTCCCCAGGGAGTGCCCGTCGAGGTCTACCCCCTTGCTGAAGGCGCGGCGCGCTGTCTGGAGCTTGCGTCCATGCCCGAACCGGTAATCGTCCTGGCGCGTTCGCCTCGAACGATCGTCGGTTTGCGGCAGGCAGGCGTACCGATCGAAGTCGTGGACCTCGGCGGCATGGGCGCGGGCCCGGGTCGCCGCCGCCTCCACAAGACGATCTCGGTCAGCCCCGAAGAGCTGGCCGAACTGCGGGAGCTGGAGAGCATGGGAACCCGGGTCGAGATCCAAATCGTCGCCGACGATCGGCCGATTCCGTTCCGGTCCCTGGATTCGAACCCATGAGCCGCCCGGCGCGCGGCCTGGAGAGGAGCCACATGTACAGGAAGTTCGCGGTGGTCGGCGCCGCTCTGGCGCTGGCGATGCTGCTCGCGGCGGCCATGCCGGCAATGGTGCTCGGCGCGAGCGCGGCCTCGGCAGCCCCGGCCCCCGCGCACACGATCACCGTCAACGTCCTGCAGGCTGCCCTGATCGCGATCGGCTACTACCTGGCCAACAGCCCCTGGCTGTTTGGGCTGGCGTTCTTCACGCTGTACCGGCCACTCGTCGCGGGCTTCCTGGTAGGCCTGATCCTGGGGGACCCGGCCCAAGGAACGCTGATAGGGGCGGCGATCAACGTGCCGTATCTCGGCTTCATCTCGGCCGGTGGCAACCTTCCGGCCGATGCGAGCCTGGCAGGGTGGATCGGGACGACGGTCGCGCTGGCCAGCGGGCTCGACCCAACGAAGGCGGTCGCGATCGCATTCGGCCTGGGGCTCCTGGGCACGATCATCTTCTACGGCCGAATGGCGGTCGACTCCGTGTTCGCCCACTGGGCGGACGCTCGGGCGGAAAAGGCCGACATCGGCGGCGTTGCCTTCATGAACCTGGTTCCGGGTCAGGCGTTCCTGTTCGTCGTGAGCTTCGTGCCGGTGTTCTGGCTGGCTCTCAACGGCCCGACCGCCGTCCAGGACGCGTTGAACGCCCTCCCGATCTGGACGGTCAACGGACTCGTCATTGCCGGCGGCGTGCTTCCGGCCATTGGCATCGCCCTGAACATGCGCTTCATCTTCCGCGGCTCTGCCATCCCGTACTTCTTCATCGGCTACATCCTGATGACCCTGACACACAACTCGATCTCGCTCGTGGTCGTGGCGGCCCTCGGCCTGGCACTCGCTTACCTGCACCTGAGCTTCGTCCGGCGAGACGCGCCTATTCCGGCCGAAGCCGCAGCCGAGGCGGCAGCGGCCCAGGCTGCCGAAGGCGCCGCCGTTGGTGCCGCCGTTCCCGCGAGCTCGGCGCCCGTCGCCCGCCCCGGCCTGGCGGTTCGTCTGACCCGCGGCGACCTGCTCAAGTCGTGGGCGCTCTGGACCTTCTTCGCCCATGCCAACTACAACTACGAGCGCCTGCAGGGCACCGGCTTCGCGCACGCCATGACGCCGATCATCAGGCGCTTGTACACGACCGAGGATGAAATCCGGGCAGCCCTGAAGCGCCACCTGGTCTTCTTCAACACCGAGCCCAACTTCGGCAACGTCGTCCACGGCACGGTCATCGCCATGGAAGAACAGCGGGCCAATGGCGCCGCCATCGACGACGATGCGATCAACTCGGTCAAGTCCGGCCTGATGGGCCCGATGGCGGGCATCGGCGACACGCTCAGCCAGAGCACCATTACTCCGATCCTGCTGGCGCTGGGCATCGGGATCGCCGGCGGAAAGGCCACCGGCGTCGCAGTTCCGACTCTCTCGGGCGCCACCGGCAATCCCCTCGGCGCGATCATCTACGTAGTGCTGGTTTCCGTCGTGATCGTGGCGATCGGGTACACGGCCTGGATGCAGGGCTACTCGCGCGGCCGGTCGTTCGTGACCGAGGTCCTGCGGTCCGGTGCGATCGATCGCGTCCTGATCGGAGCGGGAGTCATGGGCAACATGGTCCTGGGCGCACTGGCCGCAAGTTTCGTGGTCGTGAACCTGGCGCCCACCGTGACGATCGCCGGCGCTCAGATGAACCTGCAAGCGGCCGTTCTGGACCCGCTCTTCCCCGGCGCCCTCGCGCTTGGCCTGGTGGTCATGACGTGGTGGCTGCTGCGGCGGCGGGTCAATCCCCTGGCGCTGCTCGTGGTCTACCTGGTCGTCTCGATCGTGGCGGCGTACCCGTTCTTCGGGCCCGACCACACGACCTCGAGCGACCCTGCAGCCCAATACCAGGTTTGCACGTCGTCGCTGCTCCACCCCTACTACGCCTGCGGCGCTCCGCCTGCCCCGTCCGTCCAGCCCTAGGGCGAAGCCGGCGGCCGCTCGGCAGGAACGACCTGCGACCTGTCGCGCACCGCAGTCCGTCAATCCTGCCCGGATCAGCCACGTGCTGCCCGCGTGGTGGGCACATCGGACGCAGCGGCATCGACAGAGCGACTTGGCACGTCGATTCTGCCCATTGGGAGAGCAGCGACGACGTTTCGCGGCCACGTGGGGCTGGGAACCGGCCCGGTAGGTCGAAGCTGACCATGGATTCGGGCAGTCTCGACGGGTCCGACCCGGGCGGCGACCCCGCCATGCGGCATGTGCCCACGAGGTGGGCATGATGGCTACCTAACCGAGCCTCCGGTCGCACCTGTAGCGGGATTTGGACAGATCGAGCACCTGGTGGCCGCGCCCGGCGGTCGTCCGTGTCGGCGGCTTCGTCGGAACGACCTGGGGCCTGGCGGACCCCACCGCCGCAGTGGGCTAGGATGGGATCAGCTCGCGCACGAAGGGTGGTTCGGTCGAGAGAGGATGTCCGTGGACACGTTCAGCCGTCCCGACGTCGACGTTTTGGTCCGCCGCGCCGAGGCCGAGATCGACCGCTACGAGATCCTGAAGGACCTGGTCGACGAGTGCATCGACCTGTCGCTCAACTACCGGCAGAGCGGGCATCCGGGGGGCTCTCGGTCCAAGGTCCACATGATGCTGGCGCTGCTCCTCTCGGGAGCGATGCGCTGGGACATCAGCCGGCCATGGCTACGGTTCGGCGACCGGTTCGTACTCTCCGCCGGCCACGTCGTGCCGCTCGTATACGCCGCTCTCGCCGTCCTCAACGAAGGCCTGCGGGCCCGAGCCGAACTCGAGGGACCCGGCGATCCTCGATTCTCTTTCCCCGAAGGCGGACGCTTCGCTCTGACTTGGGAGCACCTGCTGACACTGCGGCATCGCGGCGGCCTGCCCGGCCACGCCGAGATGGCCGGTCGAACGCTCTTCCTCAAGGCGAACACGGGGCCTTCGGGCCACGGCATGCCATTCGCCGCCGGCGAGGCGCTGGCCCTGAAGCTCGCGGGCGCGGGGCAGGTCAAGGTCTTCGTGCTCGAAGGGGAGGGCGGGCTGACGCCGGGCGCAGCGCACGAAACCAAGAATTCGGCCTGGGGGCTCGGCCTCTCCAACCTCGTCTTCCTCGTGGACTGGAACGATTTCGGCATCGACGCGCGGCCCGCCTCCGCGGTCGTGCACGGCAC
>CAZRUC010000178.1:2338-5236 GCA_964603175.1 uncultured Anaerolineaceae bacterium | reverse complement strand
GATGGGTCGATTCGATCAACAGCCAGGCAGTCGGGATGTCGAGCGCGGCGGCGACCGAAACAAGCGCCTCCAGCGAAGGGACCGCCTTCCCGGTTTCGATCTGCGACAAATACCCGACGTTGAGGCCGCTCAGCTCGCCGACCTCGGCAAGCGTCCGGCCACGGATGTGGCGCCAGCGCCGCGCCTCACGGCCGACCTGGAGACGCTGGGTCGCTGGTTCGCGATTTGGATCGGCAACCACCGCTTGACCTCCACCTGTGGTTGTGGGAGACTTCTGCTGTCGGACATAATGATTTGCCTACAGCAAACTTGTCAAGCTAATGTGCGGACCGCAAACACGAGGGCCCGCCGCGAAAGGATCCTTCAGTGAACATCGCCATCATCGGAACGGGCAACGTCGGAAAGGCGCTCGGCTCATCGTTCGTCAAGGCCGGCCACCACGTGATCTATGGCGCCCACGCCGGCACGACCGGCAGCGCAGCCGGAGAAGCGGGCGACACTGCGGCACTGAGCCCGGCAGAGGCCGCGCACCAGGCCGACATGGTCGTCATCGCCGTTCCCTACGTCTCCGCCGCCCGGGAAGTGGCGAAGGCTATCGCGCCGGAGATCAAGGGCAAGATCGTCATCGACGCCACGAACCCGCTGAAGGCGGACTATTCGGGTCTCGCGACCGAAGGCGGCCCATCCGGGGCCGAGAACTTCGCCGCGTGGCTGCCCGGCGCGCGGGTCGTCAAGGCGTTCAACACGATATTCGCGTCTGTCCAGGCGGACCCAACGACGCTCGGCGTCAAGATCGACGCCCTCTACGCCACCGATGACGACGGGGCCTGCATCGTAGTCTCGGAGCTGCTGAGTTCGATCGGCTTCCGGCCCGTCTACGTCGGTCCCCTTGCCCGCGCACGCGAGCTCGAGGCGATCGCGAACCTGAACATCCACCTGCAGATCGAGACCAAGGGCGACTGGCGAACCTCGATCAACTTCGTGGGCGCGCCGGCCGCCTCGATGGTAGCGTCGAAATAGCACCGGCCTGTGAGTAAGCAGGCGGCGGCGGGAATGGCACCACCGCCGCCTGGTTGCGCTGCGACGCAAGGAGATCGCCATGACCGACCCGGACATTTTCAAACGGGCCAATGAACTTTCGGAGGAAGAGGAACGGCTCTACGAGCACGCCGGCGATGGGCACGGGCTCACCGCCGAAGAGACCGATCGTCTCGAGGCGATCAAGGTCGAGCTCGATCGCTGCTACGACCTCCTCCACCAGCGGCGGGCTCGTCGGGAAGCTGGGCTGGACCCGGCCGACGCACAGCTCCGACCGGGCGGGACCGTAGAGCAGTACGACCAGTAACTGTGTCGTCGCCGAGCGGGCGCGAACCTCAGCCCTGGTGGCGTTGGCTGGCGGCCGACCCGCAACACGGTAGCCTGCCGGTGGTTCTGCTGCTGATGACGGGCGTCACGGGCGTCGTCGACGCGGTGAGCATCCTCAGCCTCGGCCGAGTCTTCGTTGCGAACATGACCGGCAACGTCGTGTTCATCGGCTTCGCGCTTGCCGGAGCTCCTGGTTTCTCGGTTTCGGCATCGCTGTTTGCGCTGGCCGGGTTCCTCGTGGGGGCGCTGGTCGCCGGCGCGATCATCCGCAGGATTGCTGATGGCAGGTCGGTTCTGCGGCGCGGCCTGGCCGCGGAATTGACCCTGCTCATCGTGGCGCTCGTCGTATCGCTGGCCGCGGGCGCAACCCTGACGAGCGCGGCGATCAACGTGATCGCGGCCACGATCGCGATCGCGATGGGAATTCAGAACGCTGTTGCCCGCAAACTCGCCGTTCCCGATCTGACCACCACCGTCGTGACGCTCACGCTCACCGGCCTCGTGGCCGACCGACCCGGAGCCGCAGCACCGGGGGCGATGACACGCCGCCTATTCTCCGTCTCGGCAATGTTCTGCGGCGCAATTGTCGGAGCGGCGATCGTGTTGAACCCGGGCCCGTCTGCGGCGCTCGCAGTCGCCGTGGGACTGCTCACGGCCGCCGCGGCGCTCGCGATCGGGCGAAACGTACTTACGCCGGGCTGAGAC
Source organism: uncultured Anaerolineaceae bacterium (assembly GCA_964603175.1). Taxonomy (GTDB): domain Bacteria; phylum Chloroflexota; class Limnocylindria; order Limnocylindrales; family CSP1-4; genus Fen-1039. The sequence continues at coordinate 3,166 of CAZRUC010000178.1, read as the reverse complement.
CGGTCGGACGCGCCCGATCAGAGATGGCTGGCGGCAGTCGGGCCTGCCTGCCGGCGCGGGCCCGCGTATCGAGGCGCCAGCGCGGCGCGAATGGCACTGAAGAGGCCGGGCCGGGGCTCACCGATGCGCCAACCCCCAAGGCCTCTCCGACTCGCTCGGCTATCGAGCAGGATGACACCCGGTACCAGGGCGGGAATCAGCATGTAGATGAGGGCGTAGAGCGGACCCGGGCCGTTCGGCGCGGAAGGTGCCACGGGTGGAGCCAACCCCGCGATACCGGGACCCGTGATGACGAGTTGTGGCGCGTTTGTGCCTTCGCGTGACGACAGGGATAGGGCCGTGCTGTTGGTCGTCGAGAGCCCGAAGCTGATCAGGCCACTGGCCGTGACAGCGGAGGTCACATTGACGCTCGTCCACGTGCCGGTCGCGGCAGCGCCGGAGCTGCCGATCTTGGCCCCGAAAGGTGGCGCGGTCGAGTCGGTGATCGCCGTCTCGACCCAGGTGTTGTCTGCCACGCCGAAGACGTCATAGCCCGTCGATTGGGCGCTGTTGGCCCAGATGCGGAGGGTCGCGCTGGTCGCGGCGCCGGTCAGGCCGGCCACATTGAACCGCAGGTACGAGCGCACGACTGGCGAGCCGTCTACGCGAATGGTCGTGGTGGTGCCGTGGTTGGTCGTGGGCGCGGACGCGTCGACGTAGCTGTCGGCAACCGGCGTGAGGGTTGTGGTTCCGGGCGATGGCGTGGGTGAGGGTGTCACGACTGGCGTCGGGCTGGGTGTCACGATCGGCGTCGGGCTGGGTGTCACGATCGGCGTCGGGCTGGGTGTC
>CAZRUC010000178.1:0-2238 GCA_964603175.1 uncultured Anaerolineaceae bacterium | reverse complement strand
GGGTGTCACGATCGGCGTCGGGCTGGGTGTCACGATCGGCGTCGGGCTGGGTGTCACGATCGGCGTCGGGCTGGGTGTCGAACCGACGGTCGTCACCACCAGTTGAGGCGGGTTGGCGCCCTCGCGCGACGTCAGCGACAGCGCGGTGCCACTCGTGGTTGAGAGCCCGAAGCTGACCAAGCCGTCGCCTGTGACCGCGGTCAGTACATTGACGTTCGTCCAGGTCCCGGCAGTTGCCGGACCCGAGCCCCCAAGACTGGCGCCGAATGGAGGCGCGTTCGAATCGACGATCGTGCTCTCGCCCCAGGTGTTGTCGGATACCGAGGAGGCCGTGTAGCCGGTCGACTGGGCGCTTGTCGGCATGACGCGCAAAGTCGCGCTGGTCACACTGCCCGTCACCCCTGCCAGATTGAAGCGTAAATACGACCGCACAACGGGTGAGCCGTCCACCCGCAACGCGGTCAGCGTGCCGTGGTTGGTTGTGGGTGCGGAGGCATCGACGTAGCTGTCGGCCACGGGCGTGAACGTGAACGTTCCGCCCGGGCCGGACGGGGAAGCCGTCGGGGTTGCGGTCGGGGTGGCCGTGGCGCTGCCGCTGGAGGTCGCCGTCGCGGTCGGCGTCGGAGCCGAAGACGCGTTGTGGCAGGCGGCCGATCCGCTGTCCGTGAACGAGCCGGTAGCCGGTTGGAAGCTCCAGTCGTAGCTGCCCTGATGGAGCGTCATCTTCAAGATGCCGAATGAGTCGACATTGGTCACGACGCTGTTGGCCGCGATACCCGTGATCGTCGTGTGGTTCGCCCCGCCGGTTCCGACGGTGAACTGGCGGATTCCGTTGATCGGATCTGCCGCGCCGGTGGGCGTCTGCGGCGAGAACCGCTCGTAGATGTGGTCATGGCCGTCCAGCACTACGTCGGCATGGGCCGCGTACAGCTGGTTCCAGATCGGCAGGGTGTTCGGGCTGGCGCGGCCACCGGAGCTGAACAGCGGAATGTGCCAGTAGGCGAGCAGGCACTGTCCGGTGTGAGCGGCCAGATCGGCAGCGAGCCACTTGCCCTGCGGAGTGGTCGGTCCGCAGCCACCGGCGTCGCCGCAGTTGGAGTTGATGGCGATGAGGTGCCAGGCGCCTACGTTGTAGCTGTAGTAGCCCTGTCCCGCGGCACCCGCCGCCGATCCGAAGTAGCTGAAGTAGCCTGCCGCGCCGGTGTTCGACGTGTCGCACCCGGTTGCAGCCGTGGTGCCGGGGGCGGTCAGGTACTCATGGTTTCCGACGACCGGATGCGTGATCGACTTCACCCGGCCCCAGGTCGGGCCGTAAACGGAGTTGAATGCGGCGAGGCTGCCGCAGTAGTACTGGTTGTCGCCCAACGAGAGAACGGCGGCAAATGTCTGACTCACCAGCAGGTTGGAGACCGCCTTCTCCGCGCATTGACTGACTATGCCGTTGCCACCGTTGAGGTGGGTGTCGGCCGGGTCGCAGGCGATGTCTCCCGCCGCAGCGATCACGGGGTCGGCAGCAGCAGCTGTCTGGCGCACGACCGCCGGATACGCGGCGAACCAGGCCAGCACGAGCATCGACAGCACCAGGATCCGCAGTTGGCGACTTCGCCGATCTCGCATGACCCGACTCAGGGGTGGCTTCCCGTGCCATATCGGCCGGGACAAGAGGTCGACGATTCGCATGGTCCGTTCTCTATCGATGGACCGCCGTTAAGGCACGCAGATTGCCACTAGCCGGGTCTGGTGCAGTTGGGGATAGTGCGGTGGAGTGGGGACTATTTAGTAGTACGTCTTGCCTGGCGGGCAGGTCGATCCGCGATGTGAGCCCGGGCTCGGGCCGGAGCCCGGCGACGATGGGTCACGGTTTCAGGCGACGGTCCGTCATCCTCCTGTTGTCAGGTAGACGCGGGAGAATTCTTGAACTGCTCGAGAACGACAGTCTTCGTGCTCTTGTTCGTCGTTGTCGGTTGTGGGAGTTCGCCGGCGAAGCCCCCCGCGAGCCACGACCTCGGGTCTGCCCGGTCGACCGCCACGCAGTCGCAAATGCCATCTGCGACACCGACAATCGCGTGGACCCCGGCTCATGGCCACTTCAGCCCGACCGGATCGATGCTGACTTCGCTCTCCAATCCGGTAGCCACCGTGCTCGCCGATGGCCGGGTGCTCGTGACGGGATCCGACCCCGACAGCCCAGCGGAAATCTACGACCCGGTGACCGAGACCTTCAGCCAGACCGGGACG
>CAZRUC010000177.1:0-5264 GCA_964603175.1 uncultured Anaerolineaceae bacterium | reverse complement strand
GGTGAGCGTCGGGATCCTGAGCGGCGCCACTTACCTTGACCTCGACTACTCCGAGGACTCGCACGCCGACGTGGACTTCAACGTGGTCGCCACGGACGCAGGCAAATACGTCGAGCTGCAGGGCACCGCCGAAGGCAAGCCGTTCGACCGCGCGGACGTCGATCGACTGCTCGACATGGCCGCCATCGGCCTCGAGAAGTTGTTCGCCGCCCAGGCCGAGGCCATCGCCTCGGTTCGCCGCTAGCCTCGGTGGCCACCGACCGGGGAGAAGCCGCCGACCGCACGCGCGATCGGTCGCGCCTCCTCGTCGCCACACGCTCCGAGCACAAGCTCCGGGAGTTGCGCGAGTTGCTCGGCCCTCTCACCACGGAGCTCGTCAGTCTCGATGACATCGCCCTCCCCGGCGACGCGATCGAAGACGGGGATACCTTCGCCGCCAACGCGGCCAAGAAGGCGCGCTTCTTTGCCGCTCTCTCCGGCCTTCCGACGCTCGCGGACGATTCGGGCTTGGAGGTCGACGCCCTGAATGGTGGCCCCGGCGTCCGGACCAGGCGCTACGCCGGCGAGGATGCCACGGACGAGCAGAACAACGTCAAGCTGCTCGCCGCTCTGGCAGGGCTCATTTCGGAGCGTCGTGGGGCCCGCTATCGCTGCGCCCTGGCGCTGGCGCTGCCCGAGCTGAGTGGGCCGCGCGGCGGCATCCCCGTCCGGCTGACCCACGGCACGTGCGAGGGCCGTATTGCCGACGCGCCGCGGGGCGACGGCGGCTTCGGCTACGACCCGATCTTCGAGCCCGCCGCGGAACCGCCCGGCGGACGCACGCTCGGACAATGGTCGGCCGAAGCCAAACACCGCATCTCCCATAGGGGCAAGGCCGCGCGCCGGATGCACGTGACCCTGGTCGGCCTCGGGTTCTGAGCCTCAGGCTCCCCGTCGCGCCTGCGCCAGTCGAGGCAGCACCAGAGCCGCGGCCACGATGACCACCATCATCACGTAGTCGGACGACATGTTGCGCCACGGCCGGTACAGCTCGCCGCCGAACGCGGTCGCCACGACGACCCACGCCACCAGCGCGCTCAGCAGGATGGCGGCGAGGGCCCGCATCGCCGGGTCGGGCGGGGCCCGATAGACGCGCCACAGCCCAAGCAGCGCGGCGGCGAAGATGACCAGGACGAGCGCGAGCACCAGGAGCCCCAGCTCGGCGCCGATCTCGGGCAACCACGAGTGGGCATGGTCGGGTGTCAGGTGAGCCTGCGCCGGTTTGTAGTTGGCCGTGTACTGCGCCTGGAACTGGTCGAGGCCGATCCCGAGCAATGGATGGTCGATGGCCATGCGCACGCCGGCTGTGGTGGCGTAGAACCGCTCGGAGAGGGAGCCTTCACCGGCGATGGTCGCCGGGTTCCACGAGTCGAAGCGGCTCTGCCCCATGATCGAGACCATCACGCTGCGGTACGCGTCGTTGGCAGGTGGAACGATCTGCAAGATCAAGGCCGGCCACGGAACCACGAACGCGGACACCAGCGCCGATCCCAAGATGATCGCCGCGCGCCGCCGCCAGGTTTCCGCCAGCAACAGGACGCACAGGAGGATGCCGCCGGCAGTGGCCATCCAGCCGCTCTTGGAGAACGTCAGGAAGAGCGCCGGAACGCTTACGAGCCCGGCGACCAGAAGCAGCGCGACGACGGCTCTCGACAGCCCGAGCGTGCGCCGGCATAGCAGCGCCCCGACGATGAGCGGCGCAGCCATCGCCATCATCTCGCCCAGCAGCCCGACGTTGAAGTAGGTGAGCCTCGAGAACAGGAGCCGATGCGCTTGCAACGACTCCAGTCCCCCGCCCGGCAGCGTCTGAACGAGATCGATCAGGCCGCCCAGAGCGACCGAGATTCCGAGAGCCATGAGCAGCACTATCAGCCGCCGACGAGTGGGACCCAGGGCGATGAAGAGGAACCCCATCGCAATCGACTCGACGATGCTGTGGAGCAGGACCGTGGCGCTGTTCTGGATGTCGGGCGAGCGGAGCGTCGACAGGCCGGCGAGCACCAGCAGGGCGACCGTCGCTACCGCCGCCGCCAGCTCGAGAGTGTCGAGGCTCCGGAGCCGGTCCGACCACGACCGTCGCCGAACGACCCACAACGCCTCGCTCGGGCGGCGGAGGAGATAGCCCGCGGCCAGGGCAAGGACGAAGACCGTCTGCAGGATCACCTGCACCCAGCCGACCTGCCACGCGACCTGGGCGGCATCGAAGCAAGGCGTCAGCAGCAGGACCGCGACGAAGGCCGGCCACGGCCGCTGGACCGCCCATGCCGCGGTGACGGCGGCAACAGCGGGCATGACGGCGGCCAGGAGACGGGCGAAATCGCTCGGGCGGATGTCGTAGGGGGCGTGCTCGTTCTGCGCGCTCATGGCCAGCGTCGCAATGAAGGCGAGGAAGGTGACAGAGAGTCTCAGCCAGTCTCGACTGCTGGATGGTCGCCAGGCGCGCGGGGGCGCAAATGCCACGTGCAAACGGGTCTCCCTCGTCTCGGTCAGACCCGAACTGCCGGGACGAGCGAAGTCATCTGGCACGTCAGGTTGGTACCGCAGATGAAACGTTCCTCGAACCCGGCCGGAGTCCCGATGACCACACGCCACAACGTCGGGAAGTCGCGCCGGCACATCTGGCACCGCTTTCCGGTTCGTCCCGCGGGCGCCGTTCCCAGCGGAACGGCCGAGGGCGTCGGCCAGGCCGCGTCCGGGGGTTGGTACGCGTGCGCGGGCGCGGCCTGCGGCGCGGGATCTGCCGGGTCAACCGCAGCTTCGGGGGCAGCCGCAGCTTCCGGGGCTTCGGCTACGGCGGGCGTCGTCGCAGCTGGCGTCGTCGCGGCGGGCGTCGTCGCAGCTGGCGTCGTGGCCTCTGGTTCCGATTGCGGATCCGGTTCCGCGACCGGTTCCCGCCACAGCGGCGCCTTGCCGGCCAGCGTTCGGAAATCGAAGCTGCACTTGGCGCACATGCGCAGCACGACGTCTCGCTGGAGCTGGGCACAGTTCGGGCAGAACGTGACCACGCGCTCGTCCGCCTCCAGGCCCTGGCAGCGCGAGCAGACATACGCCGGATCGAGCCGCTTGAGCTTGAACACCTGGCCCAAAACGAACGTCGGCGAGATCCCGCCCTTGCCCACGGTGGCGCCGACGCCGGCCATCAGATGGCCGAGCTTCTCGTTGCGCGCGGCAATCCGCTCGTATTCGGGGTTCGTGATCCGCTCCAAGCGGCAGCTACGGCAGATGTGGAGCGTCCGCAAGGGCAAAGCCGAGCGTATCTCCGCCTGCTGATCGAGAAACTCCATGACCGGCCGTTGGGCGCCCGAAACCTCGAGAGACACGGCCTTTCCGCCCGCCGCCGTCAGGCTCTGCTCTACCTGAGCCGCGAAGGACTCGACGTCTCGGCTCAGGTTTGGCGGCATCGAGCCCGGATGGGACACCACCATCACGGCCACGCCCAACCGCGCCTGAGTCTCCGCCAGCGTCATGGACGCTACCCCCGAATCGGAGGTGAAGGTCACCGAATCGACGCCCTTCCAAGCGCTCGGGGTCGTGCTCTTGGGGCGCTCCAGCGCTTTGACCGCAGCCCCGGCTCCGGCGGCCGCCTTCGAGGTCACGATGTTGGTCTGCTCGAGAACGGCAACGTCCGACACCCGGCTCCAGAACGTGGGCTCAGCGAAGGACTCGGCGGAAGCTCCGTCCAGACCCGCCAAACCCACATCCACGCTGCGCCGGATTTCGTCGAAGATATCGCGGTACTGGCGGTTCACGCCCCAAGTCTTGCCCATCCAGCTTCGAAGGTTGTCGGTCAGGTGGCCGACGACCAGGCAACCGTTCGGCTCGGACGAAACTTCGAAGATCGCCCGAACCGGCATCTGTTTCTTGATCATCAACGAGGAGCCGACGAGAGAGCCGCGCTTGGCCTCCAGCCGGGTGAGTTGATCTGCCGTCAGCTCGAAGCCGAGATGGCGCAGGGATTCCGCGATCGATCGACGCGTGTCGAACGAGGGCGCAGCGAGCCTGCGCTCGAAATCGAGCCCGACGGTGGCGGCCACTCTCTACCGGCCCCTAGTCGCCCGAGTCCGAAGCAACGTCGGAGATTTCGCTGGAAGCCGTGTCCATGTAGCCTGCCCCAATATCGAGATCGGTCGATGCGGTGCCGACTACGCCGTCGGCGATGCCCGACGCATTTTCGGCCGAATTCATCATTTCCTGAGCGGCGTCGGCATTGCCCCATTCGGCCCATGCATTCGCGGCCTGGACATCGCCCGCGGCTTGATCCTGCCAGCTCGCGGCGGTGGCGAGGTTCCCATCGGCCCATTGCTGCCAACCCGCGGCCTCGTCCACGTTTGACGCCGCCTCGGTCATGTCAGCCCCGCCCGTCGAGTCCAACCCGAGCTCGGTTACGGCGATTCCGTCCGCCATGGAATCGGAAGCGTCCGACAGAGCGGTCGGATCGGTTCCTGCATCGGCGACATAGTCGCTCCAGCTTCCGTCTGTCATTTCCGTGTTCTCCCGTTCGGCCCTCGCGGAGAAACCGGCCAATCGGCCTCGAGACGAATGCTAGCGGCGGCGGCAGGTCGCGAACAGGGCGTTTTGGTAGGCTCGGCAAGTTCGGAAGCGAAGCCGACGGCGCAATTGGAGGCGGGCTGAGGTGTCGATGCAATGGGATGAGTCGTTGACGACGGGCGTGCCCTCGATCGACGACCAGCACCGCCAGCTCGTCCATATCCTGGGCCAGGTTCTCGAAGCCATGGAACAGGGCCGTTCTCGCGCCGAAGTTGGAGCAGTGCTCGATGAGCTGGACCGCTACACAGCAGTTCACTTCTCGCACGAAGAGGAGTGCATGTTCCGGTACGACTGTCCGGCCGGACAGCGGAACGAGCGCGAGCACCGCGAGTTCCTGCGGATCGTGGTGAAGTTCAGGCGCGACTTCGACGCGAACGGGGCGACCACCAGGCTCGTGCTGAGAGTCCGGGAACAGCTGGCCTGGTGGCTGGAAACCCACATTCGCACGGTCGACACCCAGCTCTATCCCTGCGTCCGTGCTCGGGCGGACCTGGCCGGCAGCTCCCAACGCCGCGCCACCTAGCGCAACCGCGCCGCCCGCCCGACGGAGTAGCCACCTTCCTGCGCCATGCTGGTTCTGCCTGGCGCGTAGCCACGACACAACCTTTGGACCGTGGGGAGGAATCGACCGTGCGAAGAAGTTGGATCGGGCTCACGCTGGCAATGGGACTCGTGAC
>CAZRUC010000176.1:0-5266 GCA_964603175.1 uncultured Anaerolineaceae bacterium | reverse complement strand
GCCGGCGTCGTGCCATAGAAAAGGAATCGGACTTCTACGGCGCGATGGACGGCGCTTCCAAGTTCGTCAAGGGCGACGCCGTTGCCGCTCTGGTGATCATCGTGGTCAACATCGTCGGCGGCCTGACCGTGGGTGTCATGCAGAAAGGCTTCGACGTCGGCATGGCCCTCACGACCTACACCGTCCTGACCGTGGGGGACGGTCTCGTCAACGAGATCAGCGCCCTGCTCATCTCGATCGCAACCGGCGTGCTCGTGACGCGGAGCGGTTCCGAAGCCGGGCTCGGCAGCGACCTCTGCGTCCAACTCCTGAGCCGGCCCAAGCTCTTCATTGTTGTCGGCGCCGCGCTGATCATCATCGGTATCGTGCCCGGCTTCCCGACGCTGATCTTCGGGTCGGCAGGTGCCGTGGTCGCAGGCGGCGGCTGGCTCCTCTCCGGATCTCAGACCGCCAAGGCGGTCGCTGTCGCGACTGCGAACGCCGCGGCGGCGCCGGCTCTGCCGGCCCTCGGGAGCGGCCAGGAAACGCCCATGGACGCGCTCAAAGTCGAAACGATGGAGCTCGAAGTCGGCTACGGGCTGGTCGGACTCGTCGAAGGCGGGTCGGCAGGCGGATTGGTCGAGCGGATCGGTCTGATCCGGCGCCAGATAGCGGGCGAGCTGGGCCTGATCGTGCCCACGATCCGGATCCGCGACGACCTTGTGCTCGATCCCAACGCTTATGTGATCAAACTGCGGGGCTCGGAGATCGCGCGGGGCAACGTCGATCCCACCAAGATGCTGTGCATGGATCCGAACGGTGGCGAGATCGCCGTGAATGGCATCCCCACCACGGAACCGGTCTTCGGCCTGCCCGCGGCCTGGATCAGCATCGCCGACCGGGAACGAGGCGAGAGCCTCGGCTACACGGTTGTCGACGCCGCCTCTGTGCTGGCCACCCACCTCGCCGAGACGATCCGCCGCCACGCCGACGAGATCCTCGGCCGTCCCGAAACGAGCCAGCTGCTCGAAGGCCTCAAGGCCGATCAGCCCGGCTTGCTCGAGGAGCTCGTGCCGAGCCTGGTGAGCGTCGGCGACATCGAGAAGGTGCTCCAGGGCCTGCTTCGAGAACGGGTTCCGGTGCGCGACCTGTCGACGATTCTCGAGGCAATCGCCGACGCTGCCCGCAGCACCAAAGAGCCGCTGTTCCTCACTGAGGCCGTGCGGCACGCCCTCTCCCGCGCCATCTCGATGAGATACCGCGCGCCCGACGGGGCGATCCACGCTGTGGCCCTCGCGCCCGAGCTGGACACGCGTCTGGGGGCCTCGGTCATGGTCCAACCTGGGTACGTGGGCCTGGAGCTGTCCGGAGCCGACAGCAGAGCGCTGATCGAGTCGATCGATCGCTCGCTTCGCAGCCTCTCATTGCAGCGCTACCAACCCATGCTGCTTTGCACGACCCGCATCCGGCTGGCTCTCCGAAACCTCACGGAGCGGCACCTGCCGCAGCTCACCGTCCTCTCCTATGAAGAAATCCTGCCGAGCGTTCCGGTCCAGGTCCATGCCCAGGTGGAGGTCTGACGATGAATCTGATGATCGCAACTTGGACTCTGAGGTTCTCCATCATCGCGGCCCTGGCAGTTGGCGGCGCGTCGTACTCGGCCGGCGTCCCCGTCGTGGAAAGCGTGGATCGCGCAATGGCCGCCGCCGTCTTCTTCACTCTCGGCGGCCGCTTGCTCATGGGCTGGTTGGAGCCGCCCGAACAGAAGATGCTCCGAATGAGGAAACGCCGCGACGCGAAGCGGACAAAGAACCCCAAGGCAAGTGCGGGTGCCAGCCCCAATGCCCGCGCGGCCGCCCGTGCAAACAAGGCCCAATCCACTGTCAGCCGTACCGCCTGAGGCTGAGGAGACGAAATGATGTTCGACCGACAGACCTACTCGCCAATGCTCTCGGCGCCGGTGGCACTCGACGGCGCTCCGGCGTCTCGCCCCAGTGCGGCCTTCTTCACGGCCCCGGAGTCGATGACTCAGGCTTCCTTGGCCGTCGATCCCGAGGTGGCGCTCGAACCTGCGGTGGCGCTCGAACCTGCGGAGCCGCTCGCCGACCCGCCGCCGGAGGCCGGGCTGCCGCCCGACGACGAGAAGCCAAACCTCATCGGCTACGGGGCCTACGAACAAGCGGCGGCCGCCAGCCCCGGCATGAGCCGCGACCAGCTGGTCCAGCGCTACGCGCACCTCGTGAAGTACGTGGTGGGACGGCTCGGCGTGTCGGTGCCGGGCCTCTTCGACCACGAGGACGCGATGCAGGCCGGAGTGCTGGGTCTGCTCCGAGCGATCGACGCTTACAAGCCCGAGGCGGCAGCCTCATTCGAGTCTTACGCCATCCTGCGAATTCGCGGCTCGATCCTGGATGCGGTCCGATCCCTCGATACGGTCGGTCGTGCGGGTCGCGAGGCGGCGCGCGCGATTCAAGGCGCCATCCGCGACCTGCAGCATGAGTTTGGTCGCTCTCCGACCGAGGGCGAGATCGCAGCTCGCCTGGGCCTTACGGTGGCCCGTTATCGCGAGCGGCTTCAAGCGGCCTCGGTCGTGACGATCTCGCTCGACGAGCACGATTCCCACGACGGCGACGACGAGTCGCCGATCCTGGCCGATAGCGCACCGGATCCCAACGCAGTGGATCCGGCCGAGGAAGCCGCGCGCCGCGACGCCATCGCCTCGCTCGTGGCGGAGATCGGGCGGCTTAGCTCGCGCTCCCGAATGGTTGTCGGCCTCTACTACCAGGACGAGATGACGTTCAAGGAAATCGGGGCGGTCCTCGGCGTCACCGAGTCTCGGGTCTGCCAGATCCATACCGAGGCCATCCTCGCCTTGCGGAGCCGGCTCGTCGATGCGGACGTAGCTGCCCGGATCGGACGCAGGAGGGCTCGGGCATGATCCGCGGGTTCTACACCGCTCTCTCCGGCGTCCTGTCCACGATGAGCCGCCAGGCCGTCGTGGCAGACAACATCGCCAACACCAGTACGGTCGGCTTCAAGGAGTCGCGCACCGTCCAGGACGACTTCGAACTCCAAATCATGAACTCCCTCGGACCTGAACTCGGCCAGCTGGGCACGGGCGCCATGCCCACCGGACTCAAGCTGGATACGAGCCAGGGCCCCCTGGAATCCACCGGAAACCTGACCGACCTGGCCGTCGACGGCGATGGTCTGTTCTCGGTCCGAACGCCCAGCGGCATCGCCTATACGCGCGCCGGCGACTTCCACCAGGACCCCACCGGCATGCTGGTCACGGAGCAGGGCTACGCTCTTCTCGACACGGCCGGCCACGCGGTACAAGTCGGCGCCAACTTCAACGTGAACCCCGACGGCACGATCGACGGCACGGGCCAGCGCATCGCCCTCATGGCCTGGCCCCCGGGAGGCGTCACGCGGCTGGGCGAGAATCTCTATACCGCCCCAGGTCAGCTCACACCGGCCAGCGGGTCGATACGGCAGCGGACCTTGGAGCACAGCAACACCGACATGGCCCTGGAGATGACGGACCTGGTCAATCTCCAGCGCTCATTCCAGATGAGTTCGCGGGCGCTCTCGCTCCAGGATGGCACCCTCGGCGATGCCATCGCCCTGGGGAGGCTGCGATGAAACCGGCGGGACTCGCCACCCGAATTGGCGCTCTGACGCAACGCATACGTCAAATCGATGAAGATTTACCCCTCCGGGGGGTAAAGACTGCACGGTACGGGCCGATCTCTAGCATGACGCCCAAGAGAGGAATCAAATGAAGATCGAAGACCCGCGGTCCGTATCGTCGTCTCCTGCACTCCGTCCCGCACCTCCGGCCAACAGCGCGCCGGCGAAGACGGACCCGCAGCGAGCGCAGGATGCCCATGCCGCCAACCAGCCTGCTGCGCGCGTCGAACTTTCGTCGCGCAGCCGGGAGATGCACGAGGCGCTCGACGCCGCCAATGCAGCCCCGGACGTGCGTGCAGACAAGGTGGCGGACGCCAAGCAGCGGATCGCCCAGGGCACGTACACGGTCAAGGCCGAGGTCGTGGCTCGGGGGATCCTCGACAAGCGGGCCTAGGATGCTTGCGCCCGACAGCCGCGAACTGGCCCGATACGCCGTTGGCTATGGGGTCGAATTCGGTTCGCCCGAGTTGACCGCTCTGACGACCGCGCTCTCCCAGTTGGCCGAGATTTCGGACGACGTCACGGACGCCGTCCAGCGTCACGACAGGCCGTCTCTGGAGCAGGCCAACGAGCGAGCTGAGGGCCTCGTGAGCGAGGTCAATAGGCTGGCTGCCGCGCTCACCCAGGAGGATCGTGCCCTGGTAGGCGGGACGGCCATCGCCGGCCTGTGTCAGCGGCTCGCTGTGGCGGCACGGCGCAACGCGTATCTCATCGAGCAGGCATGGGCTGTAGACGCAGCGCTCATGCGATTGCTCGTGGGCGTCGGCACCGTCGGGGCCGAGGGCACAGTGAGCGGCTACGGCTCGCAGCCCGGACCGACCTACGTGGACCGCGAGGCTTAGACGATGGGCTCCCCATTCTTTGGACTCGACATCGGCGCCTCTGCCCTCAGAGCGGCTCAGCAGCAGCTCGACACTGCCGCCCACAACGTTTCGAATGCGAACACGCCTGGGTACTCGCGCCAGCAAGTCACCCTGGTGGAGTCCCCTCCGTACTCGCTCCCCGCGTTCAACCGCACGGGCATGCCCGGGCAGGTGGGCTCCGGAGTTACGGTCGCCGCCATCACACGCGTTCGGGACAGCTTCCTCGACCTGCAGCTTCAAGTGCAAGCAGGCTTGAAGGGAGAATGGGATACGCGGCAGCAGCAGCTCGCAAAGATCGAGGCCATCTTCCCCGAACCATCCGATTCCGGGCTCGGCGGCACGATCAGCAAGTACTGGAATGCCTGGCAGGATCTGGCCGCAGATCCCACTTCGGCCGCCGCCCGATCAGCTGTCACAGAGCAGGCGGCATCGCTGGCAGAGGAGCTCAACCGAGACTCGGGCCAGCTGAGCATGGTCGGAGCGGGCATCGACAGCCTGGTCAACGACCAGGTCGACACCGTCAACAGCCTGGCCACGCAGATCGCCAGCCTCAACGGGCAGATCATGCGGGTCACCGGCACAGGAGGCCACGCAAACGACTTGATGGATCAGCGTGAGCAGCTGCTCGAGAAGCTCACCACCATCGTCCCGGCGACGGTCTACTCCCGCCAGGACGGGAGTGTGACCGTTCTCGTCGGCGGGACCGACCTCGTTACGAACATGTCGACCCG
>CAZRUC010000175.1:0-5288 GCA_964603175.1 uncultured Anaerolineaceae bacterium | reverse complement strand
CGACGACCAGGCTCAGCACGGCAAGTTCGGCATCGATCAATTGGCGACGGCCTCCACCTCTATTCTATATCAAGAATAGCCGCGGTGTCGCTGTGTCGCGGTGTCGAGGATCACGCCGAAGAAGGCTGAGCACCGCTGGAGGAGTGCCGACGCCGGCCGCGGAGAAACAAGCTCAACGCGCCGCCGGGCCAACGAATGTCGTCGAAGTGGTACCGCATATCGGATTCGAACCGATGATCTCAGCCTTGAGAGGGCTGTGTCCTGGGCCTCTAGACGAATGCGGCATCGACGCGGCCGCCGCAAAGGGCGGGCCGGCCGGGATGATACCAGGCGGCGAGGAGCGGTGCCAACTAAAGCCGATGCGACTCCAGGAACGCCCGCACGCCGTCGGCCACCTGCTGGAAGCTTGTCTCGCCGATCACGAGCCCGTAGTGGGAGTGAGCGCCGAACGGCTCATATGTGCCGCCGAGCCAATCGGCGAGCCTTTCGGCACCCGCCGCCGATTGAGTTCCGTCCAGACCTGCCCCAACAACGAGCATCGGCAGGCCCTGGAGTCGAGAGCGGTCGATGGCGATGCCTTCCATGACGTCCCGCCTCGCCAGGCCCGACTCGTGCGGCTTCTGGCCGAAGAGGTGCTGGAGCCTGAGGATGTCGGCCAGGGTTAGATCGCGATTGTCTCGCTGGATCTTCTCCGGGAGCGTTTCCCAGCCGATCAGGCCGTGACCATACACGTCGGGGATGTCGCGCAGAACATGCGGCCGGACCGGCGGGCGCAGATCGCGCGGCAGTTCGCTGTCGAGGAGCACGATGGCGCTCACGGGATGGCGCTCCGCGGCCTTCAGAACGAGCAGCCCGCCCATGCCGTGGCCGACGGCCACGAGGTTCGGGCCTACCCGCTCCATGACCGCCACGACATCGTCCACGTACGCCTCGAAATCCGTGCCGGCGATGTCCGTGGTTTGCGACCAGTAGTGATGGCGCAGGTTGAGCGCGTGGCCTTCCCAGCCGCGGCTGGCGAAGTACGAGAGATAGCGCTCCCAAACCCACGAGCCGGCAAGCTCGCCGTGAACGAAGAGCAGTGGACGGCGGCGGGAGCGCCGCTCGGGCATCCACGACTCCACGTACAGGCCGAGTTCGGGAATCTCCAGCTCGTCCTTTCGGATGGGCCGGCCGTTGGCGCCCAGGGGATGCGGCCTCGCGACCCTGAGGCTGTCCAAGTTGTTATCGGTCATTGCGTCGAGTGAACCTCGTCCATCACCATTCGTGGGGGTTGATGATGAGGCCCGTGAGGGCCTTTGGGTAGAAGTAGGTGGACTTCTGCGGCATCACGTCCCCGCCTTCGGCCACGGCCGCGATCTCCGCCACCGGCGTCGCATCCAGCAAGAACGCGGCGTCGGCGCCGTCGTGGGCATCGTCCACCCAGTCCAGGGCTTCTCGCACCGATTTCGTGTAAGCGAGCCGTCCGCCGGCGATGGCCGCCGCGTCGATGCCGCACAGTCGATCGAGTGCGACCTGCAGCAACGTCACATCCAACCGCCGGAGCGCATCCCCGCCGCTGGGAAGGAACGGGTCGAAGGCCTCGGGTCGCGCCCGCAATAGCGCGCCCCCGTTTCGGGTCCACAGGCCCACTCGTCCCTCGCCGCCCGGCACCGCGTCGACGGAAGCGAAGGCCGACTCCAGACCGACGCGCCCGGCCACGTAATGGACCTCGAACAGCGAATGAACGCTTTCGAGCAAGGTCTGGACACCGCGCTCGCCCAGGCCTCGAACGACTCGGTGAGTCGGCAGCACGGTGAGCTTCTGCCCGACCGTCTCGAGAAGGAGCATCAAGACATAGTCCGAGGGCGGATCGGTCTCGCCGGTCTTGTTGGCTCGCCGCTCGTCGCGATAACGCAGCGACGTTTCATATCGATGGTGTCCGTCGGCGATCGTGATCCGATTGCGGCCGGCCGCCTCCACCAGGGAGTGGACGAGCTCCCTGGCCGGGCCGTCCTCGGCGACCACCCACAGGCAGTGGCGGACCCCGTCGTCGTCCACCACATCCGTGTCGGCCGGACGCGACGCCATTTCGCCGAGGAGCGCCGTCGAGGTGCCGCTGGGATCGGCATACAAGCCGACCACGGGACTGGTATTCACCGAGGTCGCTCTGAGCAGCTTGTACCGATCTTCTTTCGGAGCTGAGAGCGTCCGCTCGTGCGGGAGAACGCCCGAATCCGGCCCGAAGTTCTCGAGCCTCAACCGGGCGAAGAAGCCCCGTTGCCGGCGGGTCTGGTCGCTGCCGGGAATCGTGTAGGTCTGCTCGTAGACGTATACGCTGGGGTGGCTGTCCTTGTGGAGTGTGCCGTCGGCACGCCAGGCCGAAAGGGTCCGCCCGGCCCGGCGATAACGATCGTCGGGCTCCTCGCCGGGCTGGAGCGCCGGCAGATCGAGTCGCACGGCGTTGAAGCGACTCCGTGCCAAGAGGGCTTGCTGCTGCTCGGGCCCGATCACGTCGTACGGAGGACAGACGACCTTGCTCAAATCACCGACCGATTCGGGATCGAATCGAAGACCTCGAAAAGGTCGGATTTCTGGCACCCTGCTCCTCCAACACGCGAAGCCACGCCGGCCGGGTCGGCTAACGGCGGCGGCCCCGCATCGGACCAGACGATTCAGGCGTGCGGGGTCGGTGCAGATCGTACGGCAAGCGGGAACTTTGGGCCACTCGGGGTGGCCGCGGCAACTGCGATAGGCGGCAATGCACGTTTTGGCGCGCACTGTTACTTTTCAATCATGAACCGGGACACCGGCCATGCGCACATGGCAGCCTCCCCTGACGCAGCCCCTGACCCGGCCACGGCTATCCGCGCAACCGGCACGGACGCCGGTCACTTCGACCATGGCACCGACGCCGACATCATCGAGCGACGCGTTCGAGCGCTGAATCCCCTGGCCACGGCGTCGCCTCACCCCGGCAACGCTTCCCCGACGCTCCGGCGAGAGGTCCTGTACGCGCTGCGCACCGGTGGACCGGCATCCCCCGACCAGATCGCCGACCGCGTTGGCGCGAGTCGTACCGGCGTGCTGCAGCAACTTCGCACGCTCGAACTGGCGGGTCTGGTCAGCCGCAGCCTGAGCCGCCACGGCGTCGGCCGGCCGCGCCACGTCTACGACCTGACGATGGCCGCGCAGGAGCTATTCCCGGCCAACTACGGTGCGCTCGCTCAATCGATCCTGACGGCGATCCGGTCGGTCGGCGGCGAATCCCTCATCGGCGATGTTTTCCAGGCCCGCTGCGAGTTGATCAAGGCCAGGATCGTGCACCGACTCGAAGAGCGGCTGCCCGCCAATGCCTCTCTCTGGGAGCGCGTCCGTGAAGTGGCCGCCTACCAGGACGAAAACGGATACCTGGGTCGGGCCAGCCTCGATCAGGACGGCACCATCCGCCTCTACGAGCACAACTGCGCGATATACGGAATCTCGGGCACGTACCAGACGGCGTGCAGCGCCGAGCTGCAGCTGTTCCAAGAGATCTTCGGGACAAACGTCACGCGCGAGTGCCACATCCCCTCGGGCGGACGCAGCTGCACCTACCGCGTGGAGCCCGCCGACAACTGAGGCGGCCCCAGGTCCAAACGCCGGCGGATCCGCAGGCTTAGAGTTGGCGCGTCTCCCGAGGCACGGAAGGGCTGCAAATGTCGCGTTCGAGGCCCATAACCAGGATCGGGCTGTCGCTCGGCGGCTACGTCTTCTTCATCCTGATCGTGATAGGCGGCATCCAGGCCGGCAATTTCGTCGACCCTCTGGGCGGCGACATCGCGACGATCTTCCGTCCGGCCGGCGACGCCTTTCGAGCGGGACAGCCGGTCTACGCCTGGAAGGCACTGCCCTTCTTCTACTCCCCACCGGTGGTGATCGTTTTCGCGGCCATCTCCTGGCTGCCATCTGCGGTGCTCTTCGGAGCCCTGGTCCTTGCCGACTTCGCCGCTCTGCGTTACATGGCCCGGAGCTGGCTGCGGCTCGGGTACTTCATGTGGTTCCCGCTTCTGCCGTTCGAGTTCGCGATCGGGAACTTCAACATCGTCATGGCCGGCGTTCTCGTTGCTGCGGTCCGAGCCAACCGCACGGCTCTGCCAGCGCTTCTCAGCTTCGCCAAGATCTCACCGGTTCTGGCCGTGAACCCCGCCAGGTGGCGGCCCCTGCTCCTCTGGACGCTTCTGCTGTTGGCTCTGACGCTGCCCTGGCTGTGGCTGTGGCCTCAGTGGTTCGACCAGCTCGTGCGCGGCTGGCAGACGCCGGTAGGCCCGCAGATCCCGATACCGTTCCTGGTTCGGCTGCCTGTGGGCCTGCTGCTCGTTGCCACGAGGACAAGGCTGGGGCGTGTGACGGGGGCCGTCGTGGCAACGCCTGCGCTCTACTGGGGCAGCCTGGTGCTGATGCTGGCCCCCATTGCCATCGCCGTGGATCTCTGGGATGAGCGCCGCGTTCGTCGGGATAGATGGGCTACCCGAGCGGCCTACGCTGGGAGAGCGCTGGCGTCGGCGCCGCGCCACTGAGCCGCGAACCGCGGCAGGTCGCGATCCGGTGCGCGAGCGCTCTCAGGCTTCTTCGCGCTCGACTTCCTCGCGCGTGGCCGGCTCGCGTTTCGGCGCCTGAATGTCGCCGACTTTCGGCACGAACGATGCTTCGAGCGACGTTTCGGCTGCCCGGACCTGCTCCTCGAGCGAGAGGATCTGGAGCCGCCCCAGGGTCGCAAGTTCGTCCCGAATGTACGTTCGCAGCATCTCGGGACCGTCGGTGCTAATCGCGAAGCGGACCTCGTTACGGCGGAACTGCTCGAATATCCAGCGGAATTCTTCCCAGCCCGTCACGACGCCGGTCTGCAAGTTCGAGGTCGGGCAGACTTCGAGCACGATCGCCCGTTCGCGGAGCATCCCCATCGTGCGCGTGTCATAGGCCGACTTCACGCCGTGGCCTATACGATCGGGCTCGAGCAGCTCGATCACGGCGGCCATCTCCTCGACGGAGCCCGCCTCGCCGGCGTGGACGGTGATCCCGAGTCCGCACTTACGGGCGCGGCGGAAGAGGTCGCGGTAGTCGGCGACCACGAAACTGTCCGACTCCGGGCCGGCGATATCGATGCCGACGACACCGCGATCGCGCCATGCGATGGCCTTCTCGGCAATGATCTCGTTCAACTCATAGGGGAACGAGCGGTCCAGGCAGAAGATCAGCCCCGGCCGAATCGGGTATTCGAGCATTGCCCGGTCCATGCCGCGCAGAGCCGCGGCGATGATGTGGTCGAGGTC
>CAZRUC010000174.1:0-5414 GCA_964603175.1 uncultured Anaerolineaceae bacterium | reverse complement strand
CCGCGATCGTCACCGACACGGTGGGCTTCATCCACAAGCTGCCCCACCAGCTCGTCGATGCGTTCCGGGCAACGCTCGAGGAGGTCACCCGCGCCGACGTGCTCGTGGAGATCCTGGACGCCTCGGATCGCCATTTCGCCGAGCACCGTGCCACCGTCCAGACGGTCCTCGAGGAGCTCGGAGCAGCGGACAAGCCGCGCCTGGTGGCGTTCAACAAGGCTGACTTGATCGACGCCTCCGCCCGCGACGGAGACACGCCCGGTCCAGCAATAGCTGGAGCCGTACTGATTTCTGCCGTGACGAGCTTTGGCCTCGAAACGCTCAAGGCCGAGCTCTCCGCGCTCCTGGCATCAATTTGGGTGGATGTCGACGTCACGATCCCGTACCGGGCCGGAGAGCTGATCGCCCGCGTCCGCGAACGAGGCACCGTCGAGCTCGACTACCGGAACTCGGATGTACGAGTGCGGGGCCGCGTGAGCCCGCCGCTGGCCGGGGAACTCGAGGCAACCGCGAGTCGCTGGCGCGAGTCGCTGCACGCCGTTGATGACGAAGCCTGACGGCAGATCGCGATTCGGGCAGCTATAGCACGCCCGTTCTAGCCCAAGCAGCGGCTAAGACACCAAAGTACCGGCCATTGTTGGCAGTGCGTGGACAACTCCCTAAAGAGGTGGCCCGGCTCGCGAAACTCGTGGATAAGCCCCTTCCCGTGGAGGGGTCCCAGGTACATTATTCGTCTTGCCCGGAGGGGCCAGCGAAATCGACACCGACTCAGCGGTTCTGATAGAAACGGTCTTCGATCTTCGTGGATGAACAAAGGACTCGCAAGGGCACCTGGTTCGGAAGCGCAGAATGAGGGTCGCGGAAGTCGGAATGTAGAGGAGCCGGTGGCAGTTCCGGCAGTGGCCGGAGCGCAGGACGCCAAGAGCGAGATGTCCTCGGATGTCCCGCCCGCGACGACCAAAGCGGCCAGTACACGCGGATCCGCAGTCCGATCGAACGGTTCCTCTGGGCACTTTCGTGTGCCCGGAAGAGTGGGGCGGGGCCTGGGCCGTGGGGCTGTCCAGCAGGGTAGGGGAGAGAGAGGGTATTCTCGCCCGCGACGCCCTCGCACCAGGGAACTCGATGCCCGACGCACGCCCGCAAATCTGGATCATCGTCCCGACCTACAACGAGCGCGACAACGTCGGCCCGATCAGTGCCGCGATACTCGAGACGATCCCCGAAGCCCATGTGCTGTTCGTAGACGACGGCTCCCCCGACGGCACGGGCGAGTTGGCCGACGAGCTTGCCCGCGAGCGGCCCGCGATTGCCGTATTGCACCGCAAATCCAAGCAAGGATTGGGCCGTGCATACGTGGCCGGCTTCGCCGAAGTCCTGGCCCGAAGCGCGGACATCGTCGTCCAGATAGACGCCGACTTCAGCCATCCGGTGCGCTTCCTGCCGGCACTGCTGGAGCCCGTCCTGTCCGGCCGGGCGGATCTGGTTCTCGGGTCTCGGTATGTGAAGGGCGGCCAGATCCCGCGCTGGAACATCGTTCGGCGGCTGGTCAGCCGCGGCGGCAGCATCTTCGCAGGCGTCGTCCTGCTGCTGCCGTATCGCGACCTCTCGGGCGGGTTCAAGGCGTGGCGATCTCCCGCTCTGAACGTGATCGACCTGGACAACCTGCACGCCGGCGGCTACGGCTTCCAGATCGAGACGACCTTCCGGGCTCGCCAGGCCAGGGCCCGCATCGTCGAGGTCCCCTTCACATTCGAGGAACGGCGGGTCGGCCAGTCCAAGATGAGCATGAACATCTTCGTGGAGGCCTTCCTCATCGTTGTCGGGCTGCGCCTGTCGACTTTCCGTCGCCGACCGGTGAAGCATCTGAACTAGGCCACGAATCCGGCCGGCGGACCCAACCGGCGAGGGCCATGCTTCGTCTGGATGGACGGAGCGGCGGGATCGGCCCGGCGCCGGCATCTGAGGGAGAGGGATGCACATGCCGCTCGCCCTGAGCGGGGTGGCGACGGAGACCGTCCGCGACCGCTTCGAGCGCCTTCTGCGGCCCGAGTTCGACCACGCCTACCAGCTGGCCGGCTACCTGCTGGGCGAGGCGGCGGAGGCGGAAGATGCCGCCGGCGAGGCTGTGGCTCGCGCCTGGAGCGGCTTCGAGGGGTTGCGAGACGAAGAGCGGTTCGGGCCGTGGCTCACCAGGATCCTCGTGAACGTGTGCCGGGATCGGCTTCGCCGTCGCCGGGTCATCCCGTTCGTGCCGCTCGGCGATCACGAGCCCGAGGCGGCCGATCCGTTCGCTTCGGCGCTGGCACGTGACGCCGTCGGTCGGGCACTGCGGCTCTTGGGCCCCGACCAGCGTGCGGTGGTCGTCCTGCATTACTGGAACGAGCGCTCCGTGGCCGAGATAGCGCGCATCCTCGGCGTCCCGAGCGGAACCGTGAAGTGGCGACTCCGCGCCGCCTGCCGGCGGATGCGACCCGAGCTCGAGCGAGAGGAAGCGGGACGATGAAGAACGACGAGTTCGACCGCCGAGTGCGGGAGTTCTTCGAGTCCGTCCCGAGTCCGGCGGCTCCGGATGCTCTCCGGCGCCTGCCCGGGCGGCTGGCAGCGGCCGAAGAGGGCGGGCCGGTTCGGCCGACGCGAGTGCATCGAGGGCCCGCTCTGGCGGGCATGAGCATGGCCGGCCTGGTTGTCGCAGTGCTGGCTGTGGCGCTCATCTTGCGCTTCCCGGGCGGCCAGGCCGCGTCGAGTGGAGTGCCTGTGGGCACGGCGAGCGCATCGCCCACGGGCCCGGCCACGGCTGGGCGGGCGTATGCGCTGGACGGCTTCGCCTGGCAGGAAATCGCCGCGGGCACGTTCGACGGGGTCGAAAGTCTGGCGTTCTTCCCGATCGACCAGGGACTCCTTGCCGTCGGGACGAGCAGGACCGCGCAGGTGCGGCTATGGCTCACAGGCGATGGCTCCAGCTTTCAGCCACTCGACGCTTCTGCGTTTGCCAGCGACGATCCCGTCAAGCATCAGATCTTCGTGGACGGCGTGACTCATGGACCCGCCGGCTTCGTGGCCGTGGGAGGCCTCCTCACGACCGTGCAGACGGGCAGAGTGGGGCCCGCTAGCCCGCTCGTTTGGCAGTCGTCGGACGGGACGCACTGGAGCCGGCTGGAGACACAGGGCCTGCCGGCCAGCGGGCTAAGTTACGTAGCGGCCACCGATCGAGGCTACGTGGTTTCGGAGCAGCCGGACTTCACATCCACGCGAATTGCCGCCTTCCCGGCCTACCAGTCCAGCGACGGCGTCTCCTGGCAGGCGACGTCCGTGGCCGCCGTCAAGATCGTCGGGCACGACGGCCACGTCGTGGCGCTGACTTCGGCGAACGCGATCGCCGTGAGCGAAGCCGGCAGCGCCTGGACGACGCTCCACCCCGCCTCGCAAGTCGTCGCCCTGGCTACGTCAGCTCAAGGGTTCCTCGCCACCGCCTACGATCAAAGCTCGGCGAAGTGGACGGCCATGACGTCGCCGGATGGACACGACTGGACGAGCGCGGGCACGACCTCGACCGGCCTGGCCGCCATGATCGTCCAGGCTGTGGGCCGCTGGATGATGGTCGGCCAGACGTCCGGAGGCCTCAACACCATCCCGATCCTCACTTCGTCCGACCTGCTCACCTGGCACTCGAGCGCCATTCCACAGCAGGTGATCGGGAGCGCAAGCCTCAGCTCGATCCCGTATCCATATCGGGAAGGCTTCTTCGCCGAGACACAAGTCGAGCTTGGTCCGGGAGGCTTGACCGAATCCGGCCCGCTGCAGGTGCACCTGTGGTGGGTGAGGACCGCTCAGGCCGGCGACGCTCCGGGCGCGACGGCTCCGCCGGAACCGACCATGGGGCCCGAGCCCACCGGCGGCATAACCGAGGCGAAGGCGATCGAGGTCGCAACCGCGCGCTACGCGCCGATGAAGGGCACAACCCCCTACGGCAAGCTCGTGACGATCGGCGGTTTCGATCCCAAGCAGACGGCCGTACCGCCGGATCGTCTCGTGTGGGCGGTCATGATCCTCGTGCCCAATCCTGAATGCTCGCCGCCGCCAAACCCCAAGCCGTCGGCCTGCGATCTGCCGTACAAGTCGATGGCAGTCCTCGTCGACTACACGAGCGGCGAGATCGTCGAAGTCCTAGATGAAAGCGCTCAGTAGGGGAGTGATCGGCGTGCGAATCGATCCGATTCGTTCGGGGCTCGCGGCCACGGCCGCCGCGCTGGCTGTAATGGGCGCCATCGCGAGCAACGCCGACCACGGCATGCTCGGCTGGGAGTTTGGCGCGCGGGCCTTTACCGTCGAGGCCGTCCTCGCGGCGGCATTCGCCGTGGTCCCGTCGGCGGGGCAGTGGTCCCGCAGGCGTCGAATTCTGGCGGCGGTGGCGGCCTTCTCGATGGCTTTGCCGTCGTTCTGGCTGCTCGTCGAGACAGGATCGCGCGCTGCATGCGGTTGCATCGACCCTGCGGGTGGACATGCGATACCGACGATCGGAGGCATTACTGCCTACCACTGGGTGGTCGTCTCGACGATCGCGATACCGGTCCTTCTCCTCGCGAGCAGCCTCGACGTTAGACGCCCCAGCCAGCGTGCCGAGCTGCCGCGCTGATGCTTATCCCGTTGTCTCAGCAGCCAACAAGATGTAAGCGTGAGGTAACGGTCGCCTGCCAAGCTTCGTCCACTTGACTGTTGACCGTTCCCAACTCGACGGCGACGCTGCGAGAACCAATGGCGCCAAATGGAGGCCAGAGTGAGAAGTCTTCGGCTTGCGGCCTGCGTGGCGATCTGCGCGACGCTCCTCGTCTCGGGCTGCGCCAGCGGGACCGCGACCATCACCGGGACACTCGTGGGCGCCGACGGCGCCTGTCTCTACGTCCGTGGGCCGGGTGCGAACGGCACTGATCTCTACTTGCTTCGGCATCTGCCGTCCGACTACGTGGTGGACGCCGACGGCGTTGGCAAACCTGACGGGAGCCACATCACCATGGGGGACTCTGTCACCGTCTCCGGGGCTCTGTCGTTCGACCCCTTCAACAGGCTATGTGCTGGCGGGCACACGCTCGACGCGACGGCGATCAAATAGGGTCTCGTCCTCACCGACGATGGAGAGCCGAGCCGGCGCGCGTCCTATGCCGAGCCCGAGCAGCGTCTGGAACGCCGCTGTGGCCCGCTGAAGCAACGGGATAAGCATTCATCGCGCTAGCACGCCCGTTCTGTTTGCCAGTTCAGGTGCCCGCCTGACGTCCGGCCCAGATGTGGAAGGCTGTGGATAGGGGAGTGTTGTCAGGCCAATCTCGTCTGCAACACGTGGATAAGGCTGTTGGAACGCGGCCGATCATTCGATAGAGTTGTCCTTGCCCGGAGGGGCCTCGAAAAACCGAACTGATCGA
>CAZRUC010000173.1:0-5504 GCA_964603175.1 uncultured Anaerolineaceae bacterium | reverse complement strand
TTGCAGTTGTCGCAGCGGGCCTTGACGGAAGCTCTGACTTTCAAGGGATCCTCGATATCCTTGGCGGCGTTCTACTTGAGTCGATAAGTGATGCGACCGCGAGTCAGGTCGTAGGGCGAAAGCTCCACTCTGACTCGGTCGCCCGGCAGAATGCGTATGAAATTCATCCGCAGCTTGCCGGAGATGTGGGCCAACACGCGGTGGCCGTTCTCGAGTTCGACGGAGAACATGGTGTTGGGCAATGGCTCAAGCACCGTTCCCTCGACCTCGATTGCGTCCTTCTTTGCCACGTGCTGTGTTTCATCCCTTTCTCGCACGAATGCCGGCCATCATGGCCGACACACGAACAGACAGATTACCAAAGATGGGCGATTCCGGCAACTTGCGGGCGTAGAGGTCCCCGCATGACGCGAGAACAACCCAAGGTGCTCATACGGTTGTCAGGATCACCGGACCCTGTTCGGTCACGGCGATAGTGTGTTCGAAGTGCGCCGCGAGCGAATGATCGCGAGTCACAACAGTCCAATTGTCCGACAACGTCTCGACCTCGGGGCTGCCCAGTGTAAGCATCGGCTCGATCGCCAGGCAAAGACCCGGCTTGAGCTCCCGGCCGCGGCCGCCGCCCCGGAAATTCGGCACCTGGGGATCTTCGTGCATTTCAGTTCCGATGCCGTGGCCGACATATTGGCGAACGATGCCGTATCCGCCTTCGTTGGCGACGTCCTCGACCGCCCCGGACACGTCCTCGATATGAGCGCCCGGCACTGCCGCGGCGATGCCCGCCATCAGCGACAAACGCGTCGCCGCTATCAGTCCCGCGGCCTCGGGCGGCGGTGCTCCGACGAAGAACGTCCGAGCTCCGTCGCCGTGGTAACCCTGCCAGATCGCGCCGGCGTCGACCGAGACGACCTGGCCCTCTTCGATAACGCGGTCGCCGGGAATGCCGTGGACCACTTCGTCGTCGATCGAGATGCAAATGCTAGCCGGGTAGCCCGAATATCCCTTGAACGACGGCCTGGCCCCAGCCTTGCGGATATGGGCTTCGGCCAAAGCGTCGAGTTGACCCGTAGTCACGCCGGGCTTGAGGGACTCTTCCATCAACGCGAGAACTTCCGCAACGATGCGGCCTGCATGCCGCATCCGCTCGATCTCATCGCGTGACTTCAAGGTGACCACTGCTCGGCGGTTCAACTATGCGCTCGCTGCCGGCCCGATTGCCGCGAGAAGGTCTTCGCTGACCCGCTCGATCGGCCCCGTGCCGTCAACGATCTTGAGGGCGCCCTGGCCCCGGTAATGCCCGACCACCTGCTCGAGGGCGCCGAGCTGCTGGCGCAGCCGAGCCTGAACGGTCGCGGGCTGGTCGTCGGTTCGCTGGTAGAGCTCGGAGCCGTCCACATCGCAGATCCCGGCAACGAGTGGAGGCTTGGTCAGCTCGTGATAGGGATGACCCTGGGCGCGACAGATCCAGCGCCCGCCGAGGCGAGCAACGAGATCCGTCTCGGGAACCTGGATGTACGGAGCCACTTCCACGCGGCTGCCGCGGTCGGCAAGGGCCTTGTCGAGGACCTCTGCCTGGGCGGTGTTGCGCGGGAAGCCATCTAGCAAGATGCCCGCGGCGGCGTCGGGCTGCGCCAAACGCTCCAGGAGCATCTCGATAGTCACGGAGTCCGGTACGAGCTCGCCGCGGTCCATGTAGCCCTTGGCCACTATGCCCAGCGGCGTCCCGTCACGAACGGCTGCTCGGAACAGGTCGCCCGTGGCGACGTGAGCGAGTCCGAGACGCTGCGAGAGAATCTGCGCCTGCGTCCCTTTGCCCGCACCGGGAGCGCCGAGCAGCACGACCACGCGGCCTAACTTGGTCTGGATCGAGCCTGTCACCGAATGAAGCCCTCATAGCTGCGCATCATCAGTTGCGCCTCGAGTTGCTTCATCGTCTCGACGACGACGCTGACGACGATCAGGACGCTCGTGCCGCCCAGGCCGAGGCCGAGGCCGGTTACGCCCTTGAACATCGGCAACACTCCGATGATGTACGGCAGGATCGCCACGGTGGCGACGAAGATCGCGCCCGCCAGGGTGATGCGGAAGGCAACTCTACGCAGGTAGTCCTCCGTCGGTAATCCGGGTCGGATGCCTGGTATGAAGCCGCCGGATTTGCGTAAGTTGTTGGCCGTTTCATCGGGCTTGAAAACGATGAACGTATAGAAGAACGCGAATCCGAGAGTGAGCAGGAAGTACAGGCTCACCCACAGCGGACCGCCCTGGCCCAGGGTGCTGATGATCCAGCTGGAGGCGTTGGCCACCCATTGGATCGTCGAAGCGGAGAAGTAGTAGGCGATCTGGACGGGGAAGAGCAGGATGCTGATGGAGAAGATGATCGGGATAACGCCCGACATGTTTACCCGAAGCGGTAAGAAAGTAGAACCGCCCTGGTAAATGCGATGGCCGCGGACCCGGTTGGCGTATTGGATCGGGATCCGCCGCTGGCCTTCCTGCACGAAGATGATCACGAAGATGACCGCCAGGCCAAAGGCCCCGAAAAGCACGAGCCCGAGCCAGTCGGGGGCTTGCAAGAAGGTGCCAACCGTCGCGGGAACTCGCGACACGATGCCGGCAAAGATGATGAAGCTGATGCCGTTGCCGATGCCCTTTTCGGTGATCAACTCGCCCAGCCACATCAGCAGGATCGAGCCGACGGTGAGGGCAAGGATTTGCGTCCAGGCCTCGTATTTCTCGAAACTGAATGGCGTGTTGTAGATGGGCGTGGCCGACTGCGACTGGAGTAGCGCCAGGATGCCGTATGCCTGCAGGGCCGCCAGCGGCACCGACAGCCAGCGCGAGTAGCTCGTGATCTTGTTTCGACCGTACTCGCCTTCGAGGCTCAGGGCCTTGAGCGATGGGATAGTCGTTTGCAGGATCTGCATGATGATCGTGGAGTTGATGTAGGGGTTGAGGCCCAGACCAACGATCGAGAGCGACTTGATGTTGCCGCCCGAGAACAGCGACAGCAGCCCGAAGAAGCCGTTGCTGTCCGCGGAGCTACTGGCCTCGAGATTCTTGAGATTGACGCCCGGAATGATGACGTGCGCCAATGCCCGGTAGACGATGATGATTCCCAGAACGAACAGCAATCGCCGCCTGATGTCAGGCGCACGGAAGGCGTTCACCATCGACTGGATCATGGTCTACTCGCCCTTCGCCGCGCTGTCATCGCTGTCTGTATCGAGTTCAGGAGCCGTGCCCATGCCCGGGAATTCGAGCACCTGGGCCGTTCCGCCGGCAGCCTCGATCTTGGCCGCAGCCGTCTTGCTGAACGCGTCCGCGACGACGAAGAGCGGGCGGCTGACGTCGCCCTGACCGAGCACCTTGAGCGGCTTGTTGAGCGATCGCACGATGCCCGCGGCCGCGAGGATGTCGGGGGTGATCGTTACGAGCGAATGCGCCGTGGCCGGCGTTCCGTCGGCTTCGGGCACATCGAGGATACCGGTCTCGGCGAGCGCCGAGAGACGGCCCACGTTCACGACTTCGAATTCGATGCGGAACCTGTTCTTGAAGCCGTGCAGCTTTGGCAGCCGGATATGGATCGGGGTCTGGCCGCCTTCGAACCACGGAGCGAGTGCGCCGTGGCCCGTTCGCGCCTTCTGGCCCTTCGTACCGCGTCCGGCGGTCTTGCCCTTGCCCGCGGCGATGCCACGGCCGACGCGGGTCCGCGGCTTGCGGCTGCCCGGGGCGGGCCGCAGGTCGTTTAGCTTCATAGCTTCTCCTCGGGCCCAGCTTCGGGCAACTCCTCCACCTCGACGAGGAACCGGACTTGCCGAACCATTCCTCTCGTGGCGTCGTTGTCTGGCACCTCGACGGTGTCGCCGATGCCGTGCAGGCCCAGAGCCCGGATCGTGCCGCGATTGCGGGCGATGTGGCTGATCGTGCTCCTGGTCTGGGTAACTCGCAGCTTACCGGGCATTGCCCACCTCCGCGGCCGGCTGGCCCGGGACCCTGGCGTAGACCCGGACCCCTCGGCGAGCGCTCAGCTCCTCGGCCGAGTGCAGGCTCCGGAGGGCCTCGATCGTCGCCCGGGTGACATTCACCGGGTTGGTGGAGCCGAAGACCTTGGCCAGGATGTCGTGGATGCCGGCAGCTTCGACGACGGCGCGAACGGCACCGCCGGCGATGACGCCGGTTCCCTGTGAGGCCGGCTTCAGCATGAGTCTCGAGGCACCGAACTCGGTTCGGACCTCGTGAGGGATCGTGGTCCCGACCATCGGGATCTTGATGAGGTGCTTCTTTGCGTCCTCGACGCCCTTGCGGATGGACTCGGGCACTTCGCCGGCCTTACCCAGGCCGACGCCAACGTGACCCGCGCCGTCACCAACGACGACGATGGCACTAAAGCTGAACCGGCGGCCGCCCTTGACGACTTTGGCCACGCGGTTGATCTGGACGACGCGCTCTTCGAGCGTCAGCTTGTTGGGGTCGATCCTGGCCAACTGGTCAGCTCCTTCGTCAGAACTCGAGGCCGGCTTCGCGAGCGGCGTCGGCCAGCGACTTGATCCGCCCGTGGTACCGGAACCCGGCCCGGTCGAAGACAACCTGCTCGACACCCGCGCTCCGGGCGCGCTCGGCGACCAGGCGGCCAACGGTCTTGGCCTCGGCGGTCTTGGGCTGCTTGGCTGCCTTCAGCTCCTTCTCGAGGCTGGAGGCAGAGGCGAGCGTCTTGCCCGACGTGTCGTCGATAACTTGCGCATAGATATGGGTCAGGCTGCGGAATACGGCGAGGCGCGGGCGTTCGGGCGAGCCCGAGAGGCGGAGCCTGATGCGCTCGTGCCGCTTCTGGCGCGCGCCGCCGCGTGTGGCGACCGGCGTCATCGTGTCGATCCCTTCGTCATTGCTCGGCTCACTTCTTGCCGCCGATCTTGCCGGCCTTGCCGGCCTTGCGGCGGATCACCTCGCCGAGGTAGTGGACGCCCTTGCCCTTGTAGGGCTCCGGCTTACGAGTTGCCCGGACCGTGGCGGCGACCTGGCCGACGAGCTCCTTGTCGATGCCCACGACCGAGAGATGGGTCGGGTTCTCGACGTCGAAGCTGATGCCTGCCGGCGGAACGATCTCGATCGGGTGGCTGTAGCCGAGGTTCAGCTGCAGCTTGTCCCCTACTTTGATCGCGCGGTAGCCGACGCCGGTGATCTCGAGCGACTTGCGATAGCCCGTGGTCACGCCGATCACCATGTTGGCGACGAGCGTTCGCGTCAGGCCGTGGAGTTGCTTGTGATGCTTGGCTTCGGAGGGGCGGGCCACAAGGATCGTGGAGTCTTCCTGAGACACGGTCATGTCCGGATGGAGATCGCGGCTCAGGGTCCCCTTGGGGCCCGTCACGGTGATGGCCCGTCCGTCGATCGTCACAGCGACGCCGGCGGGGACGGGAATGGGTAGGCGACCGATACGTGACATTGTCGGCTACCAGACGTACGCGAGGACTTCGCCGCCGAGCTGGGCCTTGCGAGCCTGCGCG
>CAZRUC010000172.1:0-5591 GCA_964603175.1 uncultured Anaerolineaceae bacterium | reverse complement strand
CGAAGACGTATCTGCTCGACATGTATCCCGATTCGGGTGAACTCGACGCCCCCGCGAGCCTGCCGCTGGGTCAGAGGTCGCAGATGCCCAACCGGTGGGCAGCGGATCGGCGCCGGGAGGCCCGAGGTCGAGTATGTTCTCGGATCCGGGCGGGTTGGACCGGCGGCACACGCGGAGACGCCCGGGCGATGGGCCGGCCCGAGCTGCCATCCGGCTCGTCTGCTCCGAATTCGGCCGATTCCGGGGCGACTGTGTCGCCATAATCCAGGGAAGGCCACCGCGCCTCGGACCCCGGCCACGGAGGATGAGCTGTTGATCGCGTCACTCGACGGCATGGTGGGAGCTGTCTTCGCCGACTCCATGATTCTCGAGGTGGGCGGCATCGGCTACCGCGTCTTCGCGTCGCCATCGGTGCTTGCATCGGCGCCGATAGGCCAGCGGCTCAAGCTCTTCACCCACCACGTCGTGCGCGAGGATCTTCAAGCTCTGTACGGCTTCCGCTCCCCGGAGGAGCTCGGCTTCTTCGGGCTGCTCCTGACGGTGACTGGCGTGGGCCCGAAAGTGGCGCTGGGCATCGTCGGCTCGCGGCCGATAGGAGACCTGCAGATCGCGATCCTTTCGGACGATCTGGCGCTGCTGACGGCTGTCCCGGGCGTTGGCAAGAAGCTTGCGGCTCGCGTCGTCCTGGAACTCAAGGAGAAGGTCGCAGCTGCGGGCGTTTCTACCGGTGTCGCGGTTGCGGGGGCGCCGGCCGGCGAGTCGGAGGTAATGGCCGCACTCCTGGCTCTCGGTTACTCCGCAGGCGAGGCGCGCCAGGCCTCGCGCGAAGCTCTCACGGATCTGAGCGTGGGCCCGAGTCTGGAAGATCGCGTCAAGGCCGCGCTGAGAACGCTCCTGCGGGGCTAAACGCACTTTGGGGCATGTAGAACACCCGTTCGCTCTGGTACACTACGCGGATGAGCGAGTGGCCCGTTGACTGATATCTCGCGGTTGCTCGGGGCGAGCACCGAAGACGAGACCGAGGTCGTCGTCGACCGCACCCTTCGGCCACGCACTCTGGACGAATACATCGGCCAGCGCGAACTCAAGGCCAACCTTTCGATCCTGCTCGGAGCCGCCCGGCAGCGAGGGGATGCGGCAGATCACGTCCTGTTGCACGGCCCGCCCGGCCTCGGCAAGACGACCCTGGCCACGATCATCGCCCGCGAGCTCGGCGCGAATATCCGCTATGCCAGCGGCCCGGCCATCGAGCGGGCAGGGGACCTGGCTGCGATCCTGACCTCACTCGACGAGCGCGACGTGCTCTTCATCGACGAGATCCACCGCCTGAACCGAGCGGTGGAGGAGATCCTCTACCCGGCGATGGAAGATTTCGCTCTCGACGTGATGATCGGCAAGGGACCATCCGCGCGGAGCCTCCGCCTCAGCCTCAAGCCGTTCACGATCGTCGGTGCCACTACGCGCGCCGGCCGGATCAGCAGCCCGCTGCGCGACCGCTTCGGCGCGACTTACCGGCTCGACTTCTACGACCTGCCCGACCTGACCGCCATCGTGGAGCGTTCCGCGCGGTTGCTCGGCGTGGACCTCCACCAGGACGGGGCGGTGGCTATCGCCCGGCGGGGGAGGGGCACGCCGCGGGTCGTAAACCGCCTCCTGCGCCGCGTGCGGGACTACGCCCAGATCAACGGCGACGGAACCGTGGACGCGGCCACTGCGGATCGCGCGCTCGCCGCGCTCGAGATCGACGACGAGGGGCTCGACGGCACCGATCGCAAGCTCCTCGCCGCGATCGTGCAGAAGTTCGGCAGTGGACCCGTGGGCGTCCAGGCGCTTGCCGCGGTGCTCGCCGAAGAGCCTGAGACGGTCGAGGACGTGTACGAGCCGTTCTTGCTCCGGCTCGGCTTCCTGGACCGCACCCCGCAGGGTCGTATCGCGACGGATGGGGCCCGCCAGCACCTCTCGAAGCTGGGCTACGAGGTGCCGCAGCCACGCCGTTCCGAGCTCGACCAGCCGGCACTCTGGGAAGGATCCGCGCCGACCGCGGAGGCGGCCGACGACGACGGCTCGGGACGCGGCTGATGGAAGTCGTTCCCGAGAGGCCGCGGGCCAGACCGGACTCGCCCGCCCGGTTCGAAGTGCTCGTTCCGCCGCCCTCCGACGGCTCTTCGCGCGCGCGCCTCGGCCGCATGACGCTGCCTCACGGGGTCGTCGAGACGCCGCAATTCATGCCCGTCGGAACCAACGCCACAGTCAAGGCCCTCGATCCCGCGGACCTTCGCGAAGCCGGTGCGAGCATCATCCTGGCCAATACGTACCACTTGTATCTGCGGCCCGGCCACGAGCGAATCGCCCGTTTGGGCGGCCTGCACAAATTCATGGCCTGGGAGCGGCCCATCCTCACCGACTCCGGCGGCTTCCAGGTGGTCTCGATGGGCGAGTTGCGCAAGATCGACGACGACGGCGTCACGTTCCAGAGCCATCTCGACGGCTCGTACCATCGTTTCACTCCCGAGCACTCGATCGCGGTCCAGGAAGCGCTCGGCGCGGACGTTGCGGTCGCCTTCGACCAGCCGGTGCCACCGGCTTCGTCGACCCGCGAGGCGGTGGCCGAAGCGACAGCGCGAACCAACGTCTGGGCGGCGCGGTCGCTTGCCGCGCACTCCCGGCCCGATCAGGCGCTCTTCGGGATCGTGCAGGGTGGCCTGGATCCGGTGCTGCGAGCCGAATCCACGCGCTTCATGGCCGGCCTGCCTTTCGACGGGATCTGCATCGGGGGTCTGGCGGGCGACGAGACGCAGGGCGAGAGAGCCGCGGCGGTGGATTGCGCGGTCGATCTGCTCCTCGACGACCCTCGGCCGCGCTACCTGATGGGCCTCGGCTCGCCGGCCGACCTGCTCGAGGCCGTCCTCCACGGCGTGGATCTATTCGACTCGGTTCTCCCGGCGAGGGTGGCCCGCAACGGCCAGCTGTGGGTTCCGGGCGGACGGCTGAACCTGCGCAACGCCCAGTTCGCGGACGATCCGCGGCCGGTCCAGGAGGACTGCCGCTGCATTCTGTGCCGGCAGTTCTCGCGGGCCTATCTGGCCCATCTCTTCCGTTCCGAAGAGCTGCTCGCCTACCGGCTCGCGACTTGTCACAACCTGACCTTCACCCTAGACTTCATGGCCGAAATCCGCTCCGCGCTGCGCTCCAACACGCTTCAAGAGCGACTGCCCGAACTTCGGGCTCGAGCCCTTCCGTCAAGGACGCGTGCATCGGTGGTGAAGCCGGAGTGAAGAGCCAACCCCTAGCCTGTTGCACGCGGAGGCACACCAGATGGCGAGCCGAGACCGCCCTCATCGCGAAGAGAAAAAGAAACCGAAGGACGCCTCGCAAAAGGGCATCAACAAGATCCAGCCGCTGCTGGAGCCCCCGACAAACGTCGAGGTCTGGAAGCCCAAGCGAAAGCCGCGAACCGAGAAAGAAACCGAGAGCTGACCTGCGGGCGGACGCCACCCGGCGACCCGTTCCGCTAATCCCTAGTCGTCGAGACGATCAAGGACTGGAGCGAGGAGCAAGGTGGCGATGACCGACCGCGGGGCAGATACCCGGGCGACTCCGGCAGAGCGTCCCAGTGAGCGGACCAAGGCCGTGGAGTCCGCAATCCTGGCCATTGAGAAGCAGTTCGGGCGTGGCTCGATCATGCGCCTCGGCTCGGCCGACCGCCAGGCCGTGGACGTCATCTCCACGGGCTCTATCGCACTAGACCTCGCCCTTGGCGTGGGCGGGATTCCCCGTGGCCGCATGACGGAGATCTTCGGCCCCGAGTCGTCTGGCAAGACGACGCTATGCCAGCACATCCTGGCCGAAGCCCAGCGCAAGGGCGGCGTCGTTGCCTTCATCGATGTCGAGCATGCCCTCGACCCGGGCTACGCCCGTGCTTGCGGCGTCAATGTCGATGAGTTGCTAGTCAGTCAGCCGGACACGGGCGAGGACGCTCTCCAAATAACCGAGACACTGATCCGCTCCGGTGGCGTCGATTGTGTGGTCCTTGACTCGGTCGCGGCTCTGGTGCCCAAGGCCGAGATCGAGGGCGAGATCGGCGACTCTTTCGTCGGCATCCAGGCCCGCCTCATGAGCCAGGCCCTGCGCAAGCTGGCGGGAGCGGTCAATCGCTCGAACACCGCCCTAGTCTTCACCAACCAGTTGCGAGAGAAGATCGGCGTTATGTTCGGCAATCCCGAAGTCACGCCCGGGGGCCGCGCCCTCAAGTTCTACGCCAGCGTTCGGCTCGACATCCGGCGCGTCGAGACGATCAAGGTCGGGACGGATTCCGTCGGCAATCGGGTGAAAGTGAAGGTCGTCAAGAACAAGGTCGCCCCGCCGTTCCGTGTGGCCGAGTTCGACATCATGTTCGGCACAGGCATCTCCCGCGAGGGCGGCCTGCTCGACGTCGGCGTGGCCATGAGCATCGTGACCAAGACCGGGGCGTGGTTCACTTTCGGCGAGACTCGTTTGGGCCAGGGTCGCGAGGCGGCCAAGGAGTTCCTCAAGAGCAACCCGGACATCTCTGCCGAGGTCGAGCGTCAGATCCGCGGCAAGATGTCTGAGGTCTCGCTGCCCGTGGAAGGGATCGCAGAGGCCGAGTAACCGGCCATGCCCTGGAAATCGGCTCGGGGGCATCGGGAGTCGTTCCGCGAGCGTCGCGAGCGACGAGCCGCTATCGACGACCCGGCCGTGGTGCTCAACGCGGCCGCTCGCTTCCTCGAGGTGCGGCCGCGTTCCGTCGACGAGGTTCGGCGCCACCTCGGCACGGCCGGCTACCGCGTCGACCTGGTCGAGTCGGCCATCTCGCGGTTGCTCGAGCTCGGCATGCTCGACGATCGCGCCTTCGGCCAGACCTGGGTCGAGTCGCGCGACCGCGCCAGGCCGCGTGGTGAAAGCGCGATTCGGCAGGAACTCGCCCGAAAGGGCCTCGACCGCGAGCTGATCGGCGAGCTGCTGGCTGCTCGCCGCGGCGTAGGCGACGATGACGCTGCGGAGGATGCGGCGAGCAGCGGGGGGTTGGCGTCTCCGGACGAGCTCGCCGCGGAGCGGCTGCTGCGCAAACGTGCCTCGAATCTCGCCCGCATCTCGGACCCCCGCCAGCGCCGCAACCGCGCCTATTCCCTGCTGGCGCGCAACGGCTTCGACCCCGAAGTGTGCCGCAAAGTCAGTCAGAGTGCCCTCGTAATGGGTGCTGAAGCCGGCGAGGACGACGAAGCCACCTGAGCCTCCGCTCGGCGCCCGCAACGACTCGCGCGCCTGTCGCGGCTACATAACCCGAATCAGGCCGGGGCCGTAGACTACGGGCGAAACGAACAACGGCGCCGCTGTACCCCGTTGGGTCGGCAGCACCGGCTCGAATCACTGACAACGCGGCTTTGGACGCCTGAGCCCCGGGAGAGGGCACGGCCCAGTCCGAGCCGCTCCAACACCTTTGACGTACCTCCGGCCCATAAATCGGCCGGTTGGGAGGAAAGTGCATATGGACCCCGCCCTTGTGGCCACCTCTGTTGTGGCCGCCCTTGTCGTGGGCGCGTTCATCGGCTTCCTCGCTCGCGGGCAGATCG
>CAZRUC010000171.1:1577-5624 GCA_964603175.1 uncultured Anaerolineaceae bacterium | reverse complement strand
ATCCCGCCGATCATGGAGCCCGGGGAGTTCTTCCTGCCGTATCCGCTCGAGGTCGAAGTCGGCGGGGCTGTCGTCTTCGTTCTTCCGGTGGATCGGTTCGAGCGCATCTAGCGGCGACCGCGAGCGCGACCACCGAATGAGCCCCTTCCGGCCGGACCTGGTGGATTGCTGGATCTTCCGGCTGCGGCACCGCGGAGTTGGGGCCGCGGCCGACCCCGGCACCTCTGATATCGAGATCCTGCTGCTCCGGCGCTCTCCCGGCCGGATCCTGCCCGGCCTGTGGCAGTGCGTTTCGGGGTCGCTGGAGGCGGACGAGACACCGGTCGAGGGAGCGCTCCGGGAGCTGCAAGAAGAGACCGGCTTCGGGGCGAGCCAGATTGCCGGGTTCTTCGACCTGGATCAGGTGAATCAGTTCCACGAACCGTCGGTCCGAGCGATCGTCACCAGCGCAGTCTTCGCGGCGCGGGTGGGAGCCGCAGCCGAGCCGGTGCTCTCGCACGAACACGACGCGATGCGGTGGGTCTCGCCGGCGGAGGCGCTCGAGCTGGCCATCTGGCCGGCTTACCAAGAGTCCATTCGCCGCATCGTCGAAAACCTGATCGATCGAGAGCGCTCGGTCTGGTTCGAGCTGACGCTGGAGGGCGAGCGCGCCCGACGGTGAGCGGCCGGGCTCGGGCGTAGTCTTCTCGAGGTCTCGATACCCGTTTGCACCATCTGGCCCCTCTTAAGTGATGTGAGGGTCATCACGGCAACGCTCGACAGGGAAGACGAGGACCAGGCCTCGCGGACCACGGTCGCGCAATTCGCCCCCGCAGCGGCATCAGCAGCCGGGTGGGTGGCCACGTTGCACGACCACGGGCCGATGCTGCTCGCGGCCGCTCGGGCAATCGCCCGGGACGAAGCCGAAGCCGAGGATCTGGTCCAGACCACTTTCGAGCGGGCGCTCCGCGCGGCGCCGACGATCCGGGACTCGCGGGCCATTCGGGCCTGGCTCCTGACCGTCGAGACGCGCGAGGCGCTGCGAGTCGTGCGGCGGCTGCGCCGGACGCTTCGTCTCGACCCGACGATCCACGAACTGCCGGTTGGCGGCCCGGATACGTCGGAATCGATCGAGCTCGACGAAGCGCTCGGCCGGCTGTCGCGGCCGATTCGGGCGGCCGTGGTCCTCCACCACATGGTCGGACTTTCCGTGCGCGAAACGGCCGATGCGCTGGGCGTCACGGAGAACACGGCGAAGGCTCGCCTCAAGACGGGCCTGGCGCGACTCCGGGAGTACCTCGATGAAGACTGACGAAACCGGCGGACAGTCCGCCGAAGACAAGGTTGTGGAGCGGCTTTCGCGCCGATACTCGGCGGAACTGGAGCGCGCCGAGCGCGACTATCCGGTGCTGATGCGGCCGCGTCGGGATCCGGTGCGGTCGATTCCAGTCTGGCGGCGTATCGCCGTGCCGATGATGGTGGTCGTGGCGCTGGTGGCGGTCAGCCTGGTCGGCGTCGGTATCGCGCTGCGACCGAGTGCGGGCCCGACCGGGAACAACCCGGCCCCGGCGGGCGTAGTAAGGGGCTCCGACGGCATCCCGACGCAAATCTACAGCCAGCGGGTCTATCGGATAGCTGACAAGGCCGAATGGAAGACCCTGACGGGCAGCTTCTTGCTGGGCGGATATGTGGAGCGATTCGCGCTTCCTTGCGCGCCGCCGGTGGCGACGCGACCGCCCGCCGAGGGACAACTGGTCGCCCAATGCGACGACTCGTTCTGGGTCGCGTCAAAGGCCGCTGAGCCCTACGACGCCTCCGCCTTGCTCCACCCGGCCCCGAAAAGCGCAAGCGCCCTGGAGGGGTGGGCCGACGGCCCAGCGATCATCATGCGCGTCCACGTCGACGACCCCGAGGCTGCCAATTGCGCGCCCGCCCAACAGGCCGCGTGCGAAGCCGCGGTCGTCGTCGAGGCGGTCGTCTGGCCGACGGTTCCGACGGAGATCAACGGCGAGCGCGTCTACCGCGCGACGGACCAGACCTCGTTCCCAAGCTCGGGCAGCTTCCTCCTCGGCGGCCCCGCGACCAAACCGAGCGTGATGCCGCCCTGCCCGATGCAGGTGGACCTGACCGTGGCCGAGCAACAGCTGATCCCGTACTGCTACGTCCTCTCGATCGACGGGCTGAGCGTCGCGCCGATGAGCAACCTCGACGAGCCCAACGGCGAGGTCGTAGTCGCCCGAGTCCACACCCACGACCCTCTGGCGGTGCAGTGTCCGCCCGAGGGCCGACCTGCTTGTGCAGGCTCGATCGTCGTGGAGTCGGTGGTCTGGCGTTCGAGCGAGAGCGCCGCGACGGCTGCGCCATCCTCGGCCGCATCGACCACGACTCCGAGCAACCCGGCGTCGGGGGAGGGTTCCGGACCCGTACCACCGTCAGCGCCCGTTGCGTCCGGCCCCTCCGCCGGGTCGTCGGTCGGACCGCTCGACAGCGACGGCGTGCCGACCTCGATTGCCGGAACGCCGGTCTACCGAGGCTCGAGCATGCCGGCCGATGCCACTTTCCTGTTGGGTGGCCCGCTCACGTACGACACCAGCTGCACGCCGACGACCGATCCGACGTGTGTCTACTGGATTGTCGACGGTGTCAAGGTCCGGACGCAGGTCGCATTGCCGGAGTCGTTGCCCTCGGGCAGCTTGGTGGTGGCCCGCTTGCAGCGCTCGAAGCTTCAGGTGGACTGTGCGAACGCGCCGTGTGCGCCGATCGACATTCTCGTTGTGACGGAGCTGGTGTGGTCGAGCCCGGCGGCCGTGGCGCCTCCACCGCCGGTGCCGGTCGCCTCCTGACTAGGCCGCCAATCACGATTTCTCGCCGGATGGCCCAATATGGGACGCGACCTACCGCCGCGACCATTCGGGAGATGCCATGTACGTGACTCTGGTGTACGTCCACGTCAAGCCCGAGCACGTGGCCGAGTTCATCGAGTCCATGCTGACCAACCATGAAGGCTCGGTTCGAGAGCCGGGCAACCTCCGCTTCGATGTCCTGCAGTCGCCGGACGACCCGACGCGCTTCGTGTTGTACGAGGCGTATCGCGACGAGGCAGGGGCCAAGGCTCATCGAGATACCGCGCACTATCAGGCCTGGCGGGCGAAGGCGGAGGGCTGGATGGCCGAGCCGCGCCAGGGCATCCATTACGACGGGCTCTATCCGGCGGACGAAGCAAGCGTCTGATGAACGCCCGTCCTGAGGCTGCCCAACCGGCGCGGGTCGAACCGGCGGCGCTGGCATGGCCGCCCTTCACGATCACCCGCGTTCCGAAGGTCCTGTTCGGGCCAGGCCGCGCCGCTGAGCTCCCGGGCGTGGTTCGATCGTTCGGCGAGCGAGCCCTGGTCGTCCTCCGGAAATCGTGGGTTTCCGGTGATGATGAGTGGGTTCGAATCCATGCCGCTCTCGCGGCCGCCGGGCTGAGGCTGACGATCGAGGGCATCTCGGGCGAGCCGTCCCCGGCTGTCGTCGACGCGATCGTTGCTCGGACGCGAGCCAGGGGCCCGGTGGACGTCGTCGTGGGGATCGGCGGCGGCAGCGTCCTCGACACCGCAAAGGCGGTAGCGGGCCTGCTCATCTCCGGCAATTCGGTGCGCGACCATCTCGAGGGAGTGGGGCCGGAGTTGCCGTATCGAGGACCCTCGGTGCCGTTCGTCGCGGTGCCGACGACCGCCGGGACCGGCAGCGAGGCCACGAAGAACGCCGTCCTGAGCGAGCGCGGAACCGGCGGCTTCAAGAAGTCGTTCCGCGACGACGCGCTCGTGGCGCAGGTCGCGATCGTGGACTCGGATCTTCTCGGCGGCTGTCCGCCCGACGTGATCGCGGGCAACGGCATGGACGCGCTCACACAGCTGCTCGAGTCCTACCTCTCGGCGCGAGCGAACCCGTTCACGGACGCCCTGGCGCTGTCTGGGCTCGCGGCGGCCCGAGACGGGTTGCTCATCTGGCACGCAGAGGCGGTTGCGGCTCGTGGCGGCGGCGGGCCCGGAACGCTGGCGGCCGCTGCGAGGGAGCGGATGGCGT
>CAZRUC010000171.1:0-1477 GCA_964603175.1 uncultured Anaerolineaceae bacterium | reverse complement strand
CGTGGCGGCGGCGGGCCCGGAACGCTGGCGGCCGCTGCGAGGGAGCGGATGGCGTACGCGGCGCTGTGCTCGGGGATCTGTCTCGCGCAGGCGGGCCTTGGCGCCGTCCACGGTCTGGCGTCGCCGCTGGGCGCTCTGTTCCCGATTCCGCATGGCGTGGCGTGCGGGGCGACGCTCGCGGCGGCCACTCGGATCAACATCGCCGCGCTGGAGGCGCGCGATCCCGGGAGCGTGGCGCTTTCCCGTTACGCGGCGGCGGCGTGGCTGCTCACCGGTCGCGCGGCCGCGAGCGACGCCGAGACGCGCTCCGCCCTTGTTCCGGAGTTGGAATCGTGGAGTGCCCGCCTCGGCGTTCCGCGGCTCTCGTCATTCGGGATCGCCGAGTCCGACATCCCCGCCATCGTCGCCGACAGCCGGGGCAGCAGCATGAAGACGAACCCGATCGCGCTGACGGACGGCGAGATCGCGGAAATCCTGCGCGCCTCTATGTAGGCGGCGCCCCGGTCAGCGCCTCGAGAACCTTCGGCCGTGGAACATGAAGTAGTAGGTGAGCAGCAGGACCCCGATGCCGAAGACCGTGACGGAGAATAGGTCCGGTTCGGCCCAGACGGTCAGAAGCGCGGCCAGGTATAAGGCGGCGCCGATCGGCCATCGAGCGCGAGAACCCAGGTCCAGCAGTCCGCCGCGCGTTCCGAGGTCGTCCTGGTCGTCGAAGACGCTCAGGCCGGATCGTTCGAACCAGCTCGCCACCGGCCGCCAGCCCAAACCAAGGTAAAGCCTTATCTCACGATGATCGACAAAGATCCGGCCAAGAGTGTCCCGGTAGAGGCTGGACGTGGTGCCGAGAGCAATCTCCTCTCCCGGCTTCTCCTGGAGGATCGACCACCAACTTCGCAGCTGGACCAGGCCCGGCCGGAGGTCCACTCGATCCGACTGAACCACCAGCGGGAGAACTATTGCCGCGAAGCACAGGAGCGAGAGGCCACCGGAGAGCGACAGCCCTCCGCGATGCGCGAAGCTTCCGACGAACACGGTCGCCATCGCCACGAGCCACGGCAGCGCGTGCAGAGTGACGGCGACGGCCGTGGGTCGGCCCACGGTGAGGCGGTTGCCCGGGCTTATGGCGTTCAAATGGCACCTCGCAATCAGATTATGCCCGCGCCAGATCCGGGCGACGCCGGAGTCGCGCTGGCCCGCCGCGTGGTTTGGCGGCCACCGCGCCGGCGGAGTAACCTCCACATGTCAATCGAATAGAGCCGCTCGAATCAGGGAAGCCGGTGTGAATCCGGCACTGTCGCGCAACTGTGAGCGAGTAGCGGCTGGTCAAGCGTAGCGGGAGACGCCCGCGACGAAGTCACGGGGCCTCGAGCCCCGGAAGGCGACCAGCCGTGGGAGTCATTGGCTTGCCAATGACTCGAGATCCGCAAGCCAGGAGACCTGACCGAACGGCGCACGTCACCTGTCTGCGCGGATCGGA